>CALBCY010000068.1 GCA_937927195.1 uncultured Chitinophagales bacterium | reverse complement strand
ACGTTAAAAAATGACATAAGTCCTTGATTTTTAGACCTTTTTATCAAGAAAAAGGTCAAGCAAAAAGCGACAACTCTTGCTGAATATGACAAACTATATTAACAAAAACTAATTATAATATCTTCTTGTTACTTTTAATTTTCTAAGGTTATTAACCTGGGTTTTTATAATCGAACTCAGGTTAAAAAGAAGCAGTCAAAAGGGACAGAAATTATTTTTCAGTGTACTTGATCTTATTGTTATTCTAATTCTTAACAACTTCTCTGTAAAATATAGTTGCAAAGCTGCTTTTTATAGGTTTTTAATGAACGATTTTGCTACTATTTTACGTAGTTTTACTAAGAGTATGTTGGGATTTTATTTAATATCTATATTTCCAACATGATCTAAGATGAAATATTTAATACAATGATAAAATTACCAGTCATCAAGCCGGAAGAAATGCCCAAAAGAAAGCCAAAATGGCTTAGGGTGAAATTGCCAGTAGGGGAAAACTACAAACGAGTACGTTCTTTGGTTTCGGAGTATAAGCTTCATACCATTTGTGAAAGTGGCAATTGCCCAAATATGGGAGAATGCTGGGGAGCTGGAACGGCGACATTTATGATTTTAGGCAATGTTTGTACGCGAGGTTGCTCCTTTTGTGCTGTTGCTACTGGTAGACCACCCGAATATGATGAAGATGAACCGAGAAGGGTAGCAGAGGCAGTAAAGCTAATGGGGGTCAAACATTGCGTTTTAACTTCAGTAAATCGCGATGAGTTAAAAGATGGTGGCGCTGCTATTTGGGCTGCTACTGTTCGTGAAATAAGAAGCATTGCTCCAGAAGTGACGATGGAAACGCTAATCCCTGATTTTAGAGCAAAATGGGACGCTTTGGAGCAAATTTTAGTTGAAAAACCAGAGGTGGTCTCTCACAATTTGGAGACAGTTCCAAGATTGTACAGACTTGTTAGACCTCAAGCCAAATATCCCAGAAGCCTTGAGCAAATAAAAAGAACAAAAGAATTTGGTTGCAGAACCAAGTCTGGCATAATGTTGGGACTATCAGAAACAAAGGAAGAAATCCTTAAGTTAATGGATGATTTAATTGAAAATGGTTGTGATGTATTGACATTGGGTCAATATTTACAACCAACCAAACACCATTTGCCAATTCATGAATACATTCATCCAGATCTTTTTGATGAATATCGTGAAATTGGACTCAAAAAAGGATTTGATTTTGTTGAAAGTGGGCCATTGGTAAGGTCTTCTTACCATGCAGAAAAACACTTATAGCAATTATTGTATTCTTTAAATTCCTTTTTGTCAGCTAGAAAACAACTTCCATACAACCAAAACGGGTTATAATTGTTCTTATTTGTGAATCCCTTAGGAAGCTTCCTTTTTGATTTGTGAATAGAAAATGATTTATTCTAGGATATTTCTGCTTAAAAGCAGCCTTTGAGGTCGCATTAAGATTGCTTGAGATGAAATAAAGCATTCTATGGCAACCTTTCTGTCATTTTACTGTTATTTTCCCGCTAACGAATAAAAAAATTGTTTGCTATTCGTTAAATTTGTTAATAATACTTGATTGAATAATAATTAATTAACTTTTAATATACAGTATGAAAAAATTATTTACACTAATGCTTTTACTGCTTTTTGTAGGAGCTTGTGTTTTCGTCTCAGACAAAATGTCTACAAACATCTTGGACGAAAACAATTATGCACAAGATCTGCAAGCCGATAATCAAGAAGAACAAGATGGTCAGGAAGCAAATCAAGAGGTAAATAAGAGACCAGAAATGCGTCCCGGCTGGAATTTTTGGTACGATCGTCAATACGATCTTGAAACCAATACGCTTGATAAGGAAGCTTTACTGAGAGAACAAAGAGAAGTAAGAAACTTTACGGCTCAATCTGCAAACAAAACCTCAACATTATCACAAGATATAGAATGGGAGGAATTAGGTCCAGATAATATTGGAGGTAGATCAAGAACTTTGTTGATTGACAAAGACAATGATCAGGTTCTATATGCTGGTGGTGTTACTGGTGGATTGTTTAAGTCAACCAATGCTGGAGCGACTTGGATCGCTCTTAGAGCGTCCACTGATATTGGATGTACCAATATTTCAACTTTGCTTCAAACAGCTGATGGTACTATATATATAGGAACAGGTAATGATTCAGAAGGTAGTGGAGAATCTTCGCCTCATACTGGTGGAGCATTTTTCCCAGGAAGCGGGATATACAAAACGACTGACGGTGGAGAGACAATCACACTTTTGGAAAGTACCTCACCTGCAAGCAATACACTAAATGATGGATGGCTTACAGTTAACAAACTTGCTGCTAGAGAGCTGGATGGTACGACTCTAATCTATGCTGCCACCTATGGTGGACTGCAAATCTCTGATAATGGTGGTACTTCTTGGCAAATTGCTGAAGGGAAAACAAAGGCGCATAGTTTGCCTGTTGTAAATGGAGAAGTTGATTTTGGAGGAGCTATTCTACACATCAATACTGATGGAACAAACCCTGTAGAAACGCCTTCAGGTATTTTAATTGAATCACCCTATATTATTGTTCAAAATGGTGGTACTGTTGATTCTGATTATACGGTGAAGAACACCCTGACGATTGCAAGCAATCCTGTCAACATTACCTCAACAACTTTGAGTACTGGTGGTGAGACATTTGAAATCAATAGATCATATGCTGGTAGTAAACCAGTTTATGATATATCTGTTTCTTCTGACGGATCTGTTTACGCAGCAAATGGAAAAGCAATTTTAAAGGCATCTGATGGAATCAATTTCGAAAGAATAGATGCGAAAGATAATGCAATATTAGATATCAAGGACATCACTGGATCATCAACAGATGATACCGATGATGGGATTTATGATTTAGGAAAATACAAAACAAATAACTTTAGACAAGTAATAGCTACCGCACCTTCAAATCCTGATTATGTTTACATAGTTGAAGTTTATACAAGTGGATGTTTATATGCTGTTGCTCAATCAAAAGATGCTGGTTTGACGTTTACTACTATTGGTGAAAGAACTGACAGTTTTGACCCAATGGCACTTTGGCTTATTGATGGCTGTCAAGGATGGTATGATTTATGTCTTGGTGTAGATCCTAACAATGAAGGCGCTATTTATGTTGGTGGAGTATCTCTTTGGAAGTGGGTTGAAAATGGAGGTTGGAACCAGGTAGATTACTACTGTGGATTTACAAACTCTGATCCAGCTTGTATCCATCCAGATAAGCATGGACTATTTTTCCATCCAACGAACTCAGACATTTTATACAATACCAATGATGGTGGTGTAACTGTTACTTACAATGCAACAGATACTTATCCTGCATGGCAACCAAAGAATAAAGGTTTAAACATATTGCAATGTTACGGTATTGGAACCGGCATGGACGGTGTTGTTATGTCTGGTGCACAGGATAATGGTACCAACTATATTGGATATGAATTCAATTCACTTCAGTCAAGTATTGAAGTTAGAGGTGGTGATGGTGGACATACTGCAATTTCTAAAATAAAGCCTGATTATTTATTCGCTTCTGCTCAAGTTACAGGTAATTCTGGATTTGTAATGGGAAGGTCTATTGCACAAGGAGGTTTCCTTTGCCTATTGACATTAACACCAACCGGAGACCCTAATTATGATATTTATGGATTACGTAATGTAGATTATGCTGGTGAATGTATGCTAACAGGCGGATCTCCTTTTATTACTCCATACCATATGTGGGAAGATTATGACCTTTATTATAAAATTCAGAACCATGATTTTTCAGATAATCCTATTTACGGAAAAGACAGGGAAGGAAATGATGTTTTAGATGCAAACGGAAATAAAGTTGTTGTTGGTTTCGAAGAGGAAACGATAAATTATAACGGACAAACATTTATTGTTACCAGCAATGTTGATTTATACGATCCAGTTCCTGAAAATATTTATACTGCAGATACGATCTATATTGCTTACAACATTGGACTTTCTTCAAACGTTACTATAGGAATTGAGGTCGATGAGTCTACAGAACTTAAAGATTCTGTTTATGTTACCTATGATCTTGAGGATTTCTCTTTGCTTGATGAGCCAAACGATGATAGATACAAAAGAAATAAAATGGTTGTTGGTGGTAGTAATGGTAGAATATTTATGACACATGATGCCTTGAAACCAGGAATTTCTGCACAATGGATCAATCTGACTAGCAAAAGAGTTCTAGGGACAGATGCTGATTTTGTTGCAAACGGTACATTAAGTGCTTATTCATTCAGTCAAGATGGAGACGTTCTTGCAACGGTTACCAATACTGGTAGAGTGCATAAACTAACAAATTTGAATGCAGCATCACAGTATTTTTATGTTGCTGATTCAGCAGCAATGGATACATTGAGATTAGAACATCCTATTGCTAGCCGTCAAACTGTTGCACCTGGCCAATTTGTAACAGGAGTAAGTATCGATCCGAATGATAAAAACCATGTTGTTATTTCTGCAGGAACTTATGGAAATACAGATTATGTATATGAGACCAATAACTTCATGGATGAAGAACCTGTTTGGAATTCTATTCAAGGCAATTTGCCAGTAGGTCCAGTGCTTTCTTGTGTTGTTCTTAGAGGAGATGATACTTACGCAGGAGACGTAAGAGGAAACGTTCTTGTTGGAACTGCTAATGGAATGTACTACGGATCAAAAGATTCATCGGGAGAATTTACTTGGGAATATCAATCAGAAGGTATTGGACAAGTTCCTTGTTTGATTTTGAGAGAAGAGCCAATGAGAAAATATGGAGAAGATGTTTATACTGATTCTTACGTAGTTTATGTTGCTACTCATGGTCGTGGAATATTCCGTACAACTACCTTGAATGATCAAGGAGTTCCATCTGATGTTACCGATTTACCTGAATTCTTGCCTGCAAGTATAGAACAGCAAGAAATTCGCAATGCTAATACGATTAAAGTATTCCCTAACCCAATTCAAGGTGCTGGTAACATTGAGTTAAATCTTGTCGAAGAAACCAAATTGGTAGTTAATATCTTTGACTTACAGGGAAGATTGGTACTTCAAAAGGCTGACCAAAAAATGGCTCAAGGAAGACACTTATTACCTATCAACCAAGGAGAATTGAAACCAGGTACTTACATCGTTTCTGTTCAAACTAGTAATCAGAAGTTGTCAACCAAATTGATTGTTGCTAGATAATTTATATTTTAGATAAAATATCAAAGGGGATCATTCCAATCGGAATGATCCCCTTTTTTTGTTAAGTACTAATTGAATTTTGATAGCGTCATTCCTGACCCCGATCAGACGTCATTCCTGACCCCGATCAGGAACAGAAACAGGATTGGTAAGCTTTCTACCTATCTCATAACAGGATCGGCATCTTGGCTCATAGATGTCTTTTTCACCCAATACCACCTGCTCGCTCACATCAGAATTAAGACGGAAGGAATGCGTGGCCAGTCCTCCACAACGCATGCAAATGGCATGAAGCTTGGTTACAAAATCACTCATGGCCAACAATTGAGGCATCGGACCAAATGGCTGACCTAAAAAGTCTTTGTCCAATCCGGCAATGATAACCCGAATGCCCTTACTGGCCAATTGCTCTGTTACAGCAGGGAGCTCCTCATCAAAAAATTGAGCCTCATCAATCCCAACTACCTCAACATTTTGAGCAAGCAATAAGATGTGCTGAGAACTATTTACCGGTGTCGAACGAATCCGATTCTGATCATGTGATACAATGTCTTGATCATCATAACGAGTATCCAACTGTGGCTTGAAAATCTCAACTTTTTGGTTGGCGATTTTAGCCCTTTTCAATCGCCTAATTAGCTCTTCTGATTTTCCTGAAAACATTGAGCCGCATACAACTTCTATCCAGCCGTGGTTGCTCTTCGAAAAAATTGGTTCTATAAACATTGTTTTTTTTATTCTTGCACTTGAAAATTGATGTGCCCTTGTATTAGGAAAATTTTGAAATGTAAAACTCAGACATTTGTTTCTGATCTTATTATCGACGCCAAAATAAGGATTTATTTTATCATTTGCCCATAGGTCTATTACTAAGGGGAAGGTGTAATAAAAGACAAAAACCAATCCAATTCACATAATTATTTTAAAATCAACAAAATAGGCATTTGATTAATTCACTAAAAATGCTCACTATTGTTTATCTTTGATAATTCTGCTTCATTTAACAATAAAATCAGCTATTACCTAGTTTTTTTATGAGCTGAATTTATGAAAAAAAACTTATCGATGGACAAGAAAATAAAAAATGTAGGGCTTATTCTCCGTAAAATAAACTTTTTATTTGAATCTATTGAATCAAATCCATTACAGTCTTCCAATCTTGAAATGGCATTGCTCAAAAGATATGCGGTAGATTTATATGATACCATTCTTGAATATGAAGAATCGGAACACTACATTCAAAAAGAACCCAAAGGCCTTTTGCAAAATGCCGCTGTATCAGAAAGTTTATCTTCCGACCATTCAGCCATTGATCACAATACAGAAGAAAATTCAGATAAAATTTTATCCGAAATTTTAAATGATGAGCATGAAATGGATATAAAGGAAGAAGTAACTGAAGATTTAACCAGTATCCTTGAAGAGGTGAAAAGAAAATCTGAAGATCAAAGCGACCTAACATTTCATGAGCAAAAAATTGTTTCAGGTAATTTCAAAGAAGATTCAAATACAGAAATCAATTTTGAAAGTGATCCTTTCTCTGACCCAATTCCAGAGCCTGATCCTTTTACCGAACCAATCAATGATTTATCCTATGATTCGAGAACAGAAATAATTGAACCTGAAATAAACATCTTTGACGAGTTTAATGAAGAAGAGCCTCCACCAAAGGTTTTTGATATTTTGGAAAAAAATATTCAAAACAAAGAAGCGTCTGATGAACTCCCACCTGATTTAGTGGATGACAATAAAACTGATGTACTGACCAACATCGCACAAAAGGTACGTCTCAATCATTTCGATTCAAGAAAAGTTGATGAACCATTTGAGCAGTCTCAAACACCAACCAATCTTGGTATCAATAACATCCAAGAACCCGATGATGAATTTCAGTTAATTGATAAACTGAGAGCCGCAAGTCACGATAAAAAAACATTTAGCATTAGCTACAACAATCGCTTTGCTTTTATCAATGAGTTGTTTGATGGGGACGCAAGTACTTTCGATAGAACACTTGAGGAATTAGGCAAATGCAAAAACGTCATTGAAGCTTTTACCTATTTAAACTTGCACGTAAAAATGCAATACCAATGGCACGACGATGAACCATTGGTCAAAGAATTTCAACAAATGGTCAAAGACCGATTCCTCGGTGATGACTAATGTTACGATGGCGCATTGCCATTCAAATAACTACAAAAACAAGAACAAAAAAAGGAGTCAGTGATAAATTCACTGACTCCTTTTTTATTTATTTCAATTTTACAATTATCGCAAGCAACAATCAATACCGAGCACCTAAACCGTTCTCGTTTGATCGAAAGCTTCCAAATAATCAGCAACCCTTCTAAGGAAACTACCACCCAAATATCCATCGACACTTCTGTGGTCATATGATAGTGACATAAACATCAAATGCCTGATGGCAATAACATCACCATATTCCGTTTCAAGAACAGCAGGTTTTTTCTTTATAGCACCAGTCGCCAAAATGGCAACTTGTGGCTGATTGATAATTGGTGTTCCACTTAAATTTCCAAAGGTTCCGACATTGGTCAAGGTAAATGTTCCACCTTGAATATCATCAGGAGCTAATTTGTTTGCTCTGGCTTTGGCAACCAATGAATTTACGTTTTTGGTAATCCCAACCAAACTTTTATGATCGGCATTTTTGACAACTGGAACAATTAAATTTCCACTCGGCAAAGCTGCTGCAATACCGATGTTAATATCTTTTTTTACAATGATTTTATGTCCATCAACAGACGAATTGACCAATGGAAAATCTTTCAATGCTTTGGCAACTGCTTCAATGAAAATAGGCGTGAAAGTAATCTTTTCACCTTCGCGCTTTTGGAAATCTCCTTTAATTTTATTTCTCCAATTAACGATGTTGGTAACATCTGCCTCAACAAATGAAGTAACATGAGGAGAAACTTGCTTCGACATAACCATGTGATCAGCAATAAGCTTCCGCATTCTATCCATTTCGATGATTTCCACATTCCCATTACTGCTGTAATTCGCATTGGAAGAAACAGCTGGAGTAGAAACTGCAGCCGTACTTGGCTGTATGCTTTGAACTTTTGGGCTGCCATTTGATGCAGGCGCTGCCCCTCTGTTCTTTACATACGATAAAATGTCTTTCTTGGTAACTCTACCATTTTGTCCACTGCCCGGAATATTATGCAATTCATCTCCCGAAATGCTTTCCTTTCTGGCAATATTCATAACCAATGGAGAATAAAACCTGTCGCTACCGTTGGAAACATTGCCATTAGAACTAGCGATATTTTGACGATCGGCCAAAGGTGCCATTACTTCCTCAACAACGGCCATTTCAACCTTTGCAGGTTCTTCTTTTCTTACAGCTTCTTTGATTTCGGCTTCTGAACTTTTAGCAACACCATTGCTGCCTTCTTCACCATCAGTTATAATACTTGCAATTATAGTCCCAACTGCGATGGTTTCTCCTTCAGCAAAAAGTGGCTTCCCCATGATTCCTGCCTCAGGTGCCGGAACTTCAGAGTCAACTTTATCAGTAGCAATTTCTAAAATGGATTCATCGAGGGCAACTGGATCCCCTTCTTTTTTTAACCATTTCAAAATAGTCGCTTCCATTATACTTTCGCCCATTTTGGGCATTATCAAATCTAATTTTGCCATATCTATTATGTGTTTATTATACCAAACAAAGTGTTTAGAGAGCCTTGCTTTGGTCTTGCAAAATTACCCATTTTCATCCAATTATGGTGAAATAGAGTCAAATATGTATAGATAAGGTAAATACCACCTTATTTTTAAAAAAAATCCAACAGACAAAATTGACCGGCTGGTCGCATCAAAATAAAGTCTGTTTGGAACCAAAAGGCCAAAGATTACACCAACTTATGCTTCTGCAGCAGCATTTTCCTTCAAAATAAATTTCCTCAATTCATTCAAAGCTAGATTTGCCGTCATCTTAATGTTCAAATCACGATGATCTGTCAACTGAAATTTTTTCGATTTCGTAGCATCTTTCGATGCAATTGCCATCCAAATCGTTCCAACAGGTTTATCTGCCGTTGCACCGCCCGGACCAGCGATGCCAGAAGTTGCAATAGAATAATCTACGTGAAGGTTTTCAATGGCTCCTCGAGCCATTTCTTCAACAGTTTCTTTGCTTACCGCTCCTTTGCTCGCCAATGTCTCTGGTTTAACTCCTAACAAAGCCGTTTTCAATTCATATGAATAGGCAACAACGCCACCTTCAAAGTATTCCGAGCTACCAGGAATGCTAACCACTTGACTGGCTATTTGACCTCCTGTGCAACTTTCAGCAATGGCCATTCTTGCCTTTTTTTCTAGTAGCAAATTTCCAACTGCTTTTTCCAGTCGCAATTCATCGAATCCATAAACCCAATTTGGAATCGTGTCAACAATTTGATCCGTCCATTTCTGGACTTCTTTACGGAGTTTTTCTTCATCAGTTCCAATAGCGGATAAGCGAACTCTCAAAATACTCAAATTGGGTAAATAGGCAAGCTTGATGTATGCTGGTAGTGAAGATTCGATTTTTTCAATCGCTTCGGCCACGGCAGTTTCTCCAACACCAGCAACCATTATAGTTTTGTGAACCAAAATTTGCCCTTGCAAATGGCTTTCAAGTGCAGGAAGAATGTCCTCTTTGATAAAGCGCTTCATTTCATAAGGAACACCAGGAAGTGCAACAACAATTTTACCCTCCTTTTCAAACCACATCCCAGGAGCTGTCCCTTTGTGATTCATAAACAATCTGGTATCCTCTGGCAATAAGGCCACTTTTTTGCCTTGCTCATTTAAGGTTCTTCCTCTTTTTTTGAAATAACTTTCAATCCTTTCAAGAATAACTGGATGAGTAACCAGTTTTTTACCAAAATAAGCAGCCAAGGTTTCCTTGGTCAAATCATCTTTGGTTGGCCCCAAACCGCCTGTTGTAACCACTAAGTCTGCTTTTTGTAAGGCAGCATGGACCGCAGTTCTAATGGCTTCTTCGGTATCTTTTATGGTAACAATTTCTTCAACTGAAATTCCTTTCATATTGAACTGTTGGCCCATCCATGCAGAATTTGTATCAATGGTTTGGCCTATGAGAATTTCATCGCCAATGGTTATTATTATAGCTTTCATGGTTTTGTGTGTATTTGCGCGTTTAAATCTTAGGAATTTTACAATAAATATTCTGTTCAAAATTATTTTATTGTCAATTAAACAATTCAAACGCTATAATTGTCAAAGAATTAGGCCGTTTTCTAATTATTTGCTTAGTTTAACTTGCATTTTGATAAAATGCACGTAAATAAGAGGAGAAACGGGTCATAATATTTACATTAAAAGACGACCCTTTGTTTACAATTTGATTAAAAACATAAAAATTAAAATATAAGTCCATGAAAAAATTCATTTTATTATTCGGAGTAATTCTAATGAGCGTAGGATGTACTTCCACTCAATTCAACGATGCTCTTAATACAGTATTGGATGAAGTTGGTGGAAGCGGAGACGGAAAACTATCAAATACCGACATCGGCAATGGCTTGAGAGAAGCCCTTTCAGTAGGAATTACCAAAGGAGTAAGTCTTACCAGCAAAACCGATGGCTTTTTCAAAAATCCTCAAATAAAAATTCCTTGGCCAGCAGATGTCAAAAAAGTTGAAAATACTTTGAGAGACATCGGATTGGGTGGGGAAGTGGACAAGGTTGTAATGAAATTGAACCGTGCTGCTGAAGATGCTTCACAAAAAGCGAAGCCTATTTTTATCTCTGCAATCAAACAATTGACTTTCAGCGATGTAATGAATATTTTAAAAGGAGAAAACAATGCTGCTACTGAGTTTCTAAGAAGAACAACCAGCGGGCAATTGACCAACGAATTCAATCCAGTTATCAAAACTTCTTTGGATAAAATGGATGCCACCAAACATTGGGGATCTGCCATCAATAAATACAATAAAATTCCTTTGGTCAAAAAGGTTGATCCAGATCTTACAGGCTATGTTACAGGAAAAGCCTTAGACGGTTTGTTCCACATGGTAGCCAAAGAAGAAGCAAAAATTCGTAAAGATCCAATTGCCAGAACAACAGATCTTCTTAAAAAAGTATTCAAATTACAGGATTAAGCCATAGAGCTTAGATCGTATCTATTTTAGATTGATTTTTTTTTAATCTAAATCGAAAAAAATGCCACATCAAGTTCTCTATTGATGTGGCATTTTTTGTTTCTTCTTGGCCCACCTTGTCTCACCTTGTCCGAATTGTCTTTTCGACGAAGTATAAATCTTATTAAATTATGCATGAAATGCATAAACTGCCATTAATTTTCCTCCCTTGAATCGGATTTCATGAAAACTTTAATCGCTAAATGCAAATCAAGCAGGAAACAAACCCAATACTCAAAACCCAGCAGGTGCCGAAGGCGCCGTCGCAAAAGCATAGGCCAAGCGAAGCGATGGTGCGACTAAATATTGTTAAACAAAAAACAATTCCCCACAAATGAACTTGCACACTCGTAATAATGTTATAATTTTGTGCGTAATTTCAGTTTAAGAAAATAAAAAAAAATGTCAGAAGCAAAAAATTCGGTTATCAGCATTTATACTGAACAAACTCCAAATCCGGAGAACATAAAATTTGTTGTCAATCAAATGCTTTACAATGGTGGAAGCATAGACTTCCCAACTGCCGATAGCGTAGATGGACAATCTCCATTCGCGGAAGCTTTATTCGGCTTATCCTTTGTCAAGAACATCTTCATTGCCAATAACTTTGTTACCATAGGTAAGAACGATGCTGGAACTGATTGGTATGAAATTATCCCTGAAATAAAAGAATCAATCAAAAACTACCTTCAAGCGGATAATCCAATTCTAAACGAAGCTGCGATCAAGGAGCATCAGGCAGAAATTGTTCAGGATGAAACTGAAAATTCTGACGATACTGAAATGGTTGGTAAAATAAAAGATTTACTTCAGAAATACGTTCAACCTGCTGTTGAAATGGATGGAGGTGCCATCGTCTTTAAAAGCTACAAAGAAGGCATTGTGACTGTCGGAATGCAAGGAGCTTGCAGTGGTTGTCCATCTTCCACAATCACCCTAAAAGCGGGCATCGAAGGAATGATGAAAAGAATGATTCCAGAGGTTAAAGAAGTGGTTGCTGAAGCCATGTAAAAAATCATCTAAAAAATCATTTAAAAAAAATAAAGCATAGGGCCAACAAGAATCGATTTCTTGTTGGCTTTTTTTATAGTTTTTTTTGAGAAGGATTCGCGGCCCTGATTGCAGTGGGTATTCAGTGGCATTTAAAGGAGTGTGAAATAAGGAGCAAAGAAGGCTGAGTGATTAGCGAAGACAAGTTGCGATTATATGAAACCTCTTTTAAAAGCCGCTGAATAGGAACGGAAAGCAGGAATTGTCCGCCCAGTTAAAAGGGGATTCGGTATTCGTTATTCGGTTTTGGATTCTGCTTGGTTTGTAAACATCAATTAATAAAGATCCTCTTTCATTTTAGACAACCCTTGTAATCGTTTTTAAGCCAAAGCAAGTCTGCACTAAAAACAAAAATCCCGCTGTCGAAAATCGACAGCGGGATTTTTATATTTTTTATACTTGTAAATCGAAAGAACCCAATACCCAAAACCGAATACCGAACGCCCGCGACTGGAAGGAGCCTATTTCCCTCCTTGGCTTCCTACTCTAATCATAGCGCAACGGAATCCAATAGTTGCAGAAGACTTCTCTTGCTCCATAGAACGTCTTGTTCCTGGACGCAACCAGTAAGCTCTGTCTCTCCATGAACCACCTTTGATTACTCTCAAAGTATTACTAATCAAAGTAGAGTTGTTGGTATCGTATTTTACTTCAGAATTTTCATCACCATCTTCGTAATCGACAACATTACTAGCTCTGTAGTTTTCACGGTCTCCAATTTCTTCTTGAGTATATTCACGGTATTTGATGCGACCAAGGCTGTCACGCTGTGGCAATCCTTCTTCATCTAAATCTTGTGTTTCAAAGATATTTCCTCTGAATGGGTTGAAGTCTTCAACATCAAGGTGAGAAACAGGACGGAATACATCTTGTACCCACTCGCTAACATTTCCAGCCATATTGTACAATCCAAAATCATTTGGTGGATAAGCATCAACAGGAGCTGTAATCAATGCATTGTCATTCAATGCACCTGCAACACCCATCATGTCACCACGACCACGTTGGAAGTTTGCCATCATATCACCCATTCCTTTTCCTCTTTCCTGATTTCTAACACTCATTCCAGACCAAGGATAGATTCTGTTTTCAACATATCTTTCTTCCCCTTTTTGATCTTGCTCACCAGCCAAAGCCAATGCCGCATATTCCCATTCTGCCTCAGTTGGCAAACGGTAATCAGGAAGTAAAACACCATCTTCAAATTTTACACTTCTTGTCTCTTCTCCAGTTGGATCAAGGTTTTTCTTTCCTCCTTTAGCAGGAACGATGCCTTCATATTGACCAACTAAATATGATTCTGTATTGAAATGCTCTTCACCAGCCTGATTTAGGTCTAGTTCAAGATAGCCTTTCTCTACTAATAGTTTTTCGTTTACACGGTCTGTACGCCATTTACAATATTCATTGGCTTGTTCCCATGATACACCAACAACTGGGTAGTCATTGTATGCTGGGTGCTCAAAATATGTTTGTACGTATGGTTCGTTGTATGAAAGTTCTTCTCTCCAAACAAATTTGTCTGGTGATGAAGAGGCAACATATTCAGGATAAACCTCACCATAAACTCTTTCAAGCCAATAAGTGTATTCCCTGTAATCAATGTTACGTACTTCCGATTGATCCATATAAAAAGAAGCAACAGTTACAGTACGTCTTGGAGCGTGATTTTCAAAGACAACGTCTTCTCCAACTTCTCCCATACTAAATCTACCGCCTTCAATCAGTACCAATCCTGGACCAGTTTCTTGTTCAACAAGTTCGGTTTTTTCAAAACCTCCCCAATCTTCACTGTTATAATCCCAACCTGTGGTCGAAGAGCTTCCCTTGCTGCCTCCACAAGAGCTCATAAAAATCAGAGTCGCAATTGCTAGAACGCTTACTCCTGTATTGAAAAATTTAATTTGCATCGTGGTGAGTTTACCTTTAATAGAGTTCAAAAATACTAATTTAAAAAAATATAAGTAGATTATGAATGTTAATCAGCAAGATACGACCATATAAGTCGCAAATTGTACGAATTAAGCTACATTTCTGCTATTTATACAATATTGATTAAAAATCGAGCCAAAAGTTTACTGGAACATGGTCGGACAATAAATTTGTTCTCTTATTCGAACTTTTCTCTTGTTATATTCCGATTTACCCATGTCAAAGGTTAATGATATTTCATGCGCCCCTGCCGAAGTTTTAACTTTTCCCAAATCGGCATCATAACTGTACGCAATCTTAAATATCCCTTTCTTGAACCCAATCAAACCTATTAACGCATCTGAATTTTGAATAGTATGTCGCAACCACAATCCTCCAAAAATTGGTCCGTGTCCGACATATGTACCCACATTTACTTGAATAAAATTGAATTGATGGGCAAATAAAGCATTTGGTACAACATACCATCTGTCTTTTTCAAAAAATGGATCATTTAGGTAAAATGTCTTTCCTACATGAATAGAACTTAGTATTGATAGTTTGTTTCCATCATCACTGTTGCTCGAGTAGATAAATTCTGGCTGTGTTAAATGTTTAAACGACGCACCAGCATAAAAGGTCTCATTGTATAACAAAAAACCCGCTCCAACATCAAATTTGGTCTGATTAATGTTTTCCAATGGTGCTTCTGAAGTGGGAAATGCAATGTTATCAGCAACAGCATTGGGATTAATCATGTCTGCAAATACAAATTCAGTAGCATTAAGGCTTTGTTGTATGACCCCAAAGTTAAATCCTGCCTTGACATTGAAATTTTCACCCATCGGCATATGATAAGCGTAAACCCCAGTTAAATGCAAGGTATTCATAAGGCCGCCAGCTCTGTCCATGACTAAATTTAAGCCCAAACTACTGCGCATAGCATGAAAATGCTGATCATAACTAATCGCTCCCGTTACAAAAGATCCATCAAAACCAGCAAGTTGATCTCTGAAATTGATTGAAATTCTTGGCGCCTCGCTAAAACCAATCATCGATGGGTTCAAATAAACTGGTGCAGAATAAAACTGACTGAATTGAACATCTTGTGCCTGACATTGATTGCCGGTGGAATTACCTAGAATGATGAAAAACAGGCAAAAAAATGTCGTTAAGCGGATGATTATCGATTTTAACATTGCGAATAAATAATTTGATAATATATATTTGGTCAAAGCGTTTCTATATACAGTACGAATAACAGTACGAATAAAAGAGAAATTAACTTAAACAATTTTACTCGTACCTTTGTAATCTCCTTAGAACCCCTTAAACAATCATTAGAAAACACTAAACATAGATGTTGAAACGATTTACCTTCATTGCTTATTTTATCCTGATCAATACTCTTGTCTATGGACAAGACAAATTGTACATAAATGAACAATTGGAATGGAATACAATAAGCTCAAAAACTTCTTCTTTTGGGCCGGAAATTAACTGTTCCAGCTGTGTTATTGATGAAGATCAGGCTGCTCTTCCCATCTACTCAAATAGAACTTCCCTTGAAAAAGTTGGGAAAATCAGCGCAAAAATAGTCAAAGCAAGCTACGAAAATGCAGATGCTGAAGATTTTTCAACAATAATTGATGCAATTACCACCAATCATCAAATAAATACGACCGTTGGTTATTTCAAAAAGAAGCCCATTCTCTATTATTCTCTTTGTCCGGTAATTAAGGATGAAATGGGAAATATAAAGGTGCTGACCAGTTTTGAACTTGAAATTTCAAACAATGGTCAAATTCAGTCCAGTAATTTTTCAAGACAGTCGTCTAGTACAAACAATTCCATTCTGAACCAAGGTGATTTCTATAAGTTTAAGGTAGACAAGGAAGGTGTTTATAAATTGGATTACAATTTTATCCAAAATCTAGGGATTAGCGCTGCCAATATCCAAATGGATAGATTGAGAATTTATGGAAATGGTGGTGGAATGCTTTCGGAACTGGCTGGATCAGAAAGACAGGATGATTTATTGGAGAATGCGATTGAGGTTTATGATGCCAATGGAAACAACTCCTTTGATCCTGAAGATTATATTTTATTTTTCGGTGAAAGCCCCAATCAATGGTATTGGAATGCCGACGAAAACTATTTTGATCATGTGGTTCATTTGTATTCCAACTTTAATCACTATTTCTTAAATTTTGACATCGGTCCTGGTAAAAGAATTGCAAACGCAAGCAATAACCCAAATCCTAATTATACGTGCGATTCTTTTGATGCCCTGGAATTTCACGAAGAAGACAAAGTAAATATAATGGCCAGCGGTAAGATTTGGTTGGGGGATCAAATGACCAATGGAGGAGAGAATACTTTCAATTTTTCCTTCCCCAATCTAATAGAAGAAGAGCAAGTTCGATTAAACGTTCGGTTGGCCGCAACAGCGAACAATTCTGATAGTTACATGCCAGTTTATATGGATGATGAATTGATTGAGAATGTCTTCTTGGCCAAAGTTGGAACTGGACTTTCAGATCCAGCAGGAACATTAAAAACCATAACTCGATTAGTAGATGCCTTTAATGATGGTGTTTCCGTTCAAGTGAAATACAACAATGCTTCTGGAGGAAATGCCAAAGGCTGGATAGATTTTATTTCATTAAACGCAAGAAGAAGCCTCAATTTGAATACTGCTGCTCTAAATCAAGGGCAGTTGGTTTTTAGGGATCAGAGAACAGTCGTTGACGATAGAATTAGTGAATTCCAAATTTCCAATCCTGTCGCCAATTTAAGAATCTGGGATGTAAGCTCGCTCGGTGAAGTTGCCCAAATGAATTTGGATAATAATTCATTTACTAGAAACACCAGCACACTTAGAAAATTTGTGGCATTTGATGGCATAAATTTCCGCTTGCCTAGTCCAGTTGGTAAAATTGAAAGACAAAATCTGCATGAAGCAATTTTTCCTGAAATGATCATTGTCAGTCATCCTGATTTATTGGGACCTTCAGAAGATTTGGCACAATTTCACAGAGAAAGATCCAATATGGAAGTCAAGATTGTAAATATATTTGATGTCTACAATGAGTTTTCATCAGGCAATCAAGATTTGACGGCCATTCGAGACTTTGTAAAGATGTACTATGATCGTGCAATGACGGAGGAGGACCTGCCTGAATACTTACTACTAATGGGCGATGCATCTTATGATTATAAGAACATTCGTTTTTCTGAAGATAAAAACACCAATTTGATTCCCATGTATCAATCGACGAATCCAGTTGGTAAAGACTTGTCTTATTGTTCGGATGATTATTTGGCTATGTTAGACGATGGCGAAGGTTTTGCTGTCGGCAATGACATTAATAAAAAAGAATTTAGTTTGGACTTGGCTGTTGGAAGAATTCCCGTTGTCAATACATTTCAGGCTAATTCAGTGATTAATAAGATAAAGAGATACAAGAGTCCTGAGTCTTTTGGACCTTGGTGGAACAACATTACTTTCGTAAGTGATGACGGCAATAGTAATTTGCATGTTGAGCATGCAGAGTCGCATTCAGAATTATTGAATGAACAGCCAATCTACAACATTGACAAATTTTATTTGGATGCTTTTGAACAGGTTGCTGGACCCAATGGTGATGCCTATCCTGATGCCAACAAGGCCTTGTTGGATAGAATTTTTAGCGGATCCCTTATAGTGAACTACATTGGTCACGGAAGTGAGAATACCTGGAGTAAAGAGGGTGTTTTGACAAAAGAAACCATTAAGAAGCTTGAAAACAAGGACAAGTTGCCCTTGTTTATTACCGCTACCTGCACATTCAGTAAATTGGATGATCCAGAAATAATATCATCTGGGGAATGGCTGTTGATTAATCCGGATGGTGGAGGCTTTTCCGTTGTTTCAACGGTAAGAGTGGTTGGCGCATCAGGAAATAAAGCAATCAATGCGAAGTTTTTAGAAAGTACATTTCAGGATTATAAAGGACGGAAGCCGACCATTGGGGAATCAAATATGTTGGCAAAAAATGGTCTACAAAGCAATGTGAAAAATTTCAGGAAATTTGTATTGCTTGGTGATCCTGCAATAGGCTTGAATTATCCGACTTACAACATTGTCACTACCAATGTTCAGGATGAAACCTTGGGTCAGGAGGCAGATACGGTGAAGGCTTTGAGTAAAATTACTGTTTCAGGTAAAGTTGTCGATCAAGCAGGGAATTTAATTGAAAACTTCAATGGTGTAATCAATCCGGTAGTTTTTGATAAAAGTTTGACTTTGAGTACCCTAGGAAATGACCTTCCAGCTTCATATGATCCAGATGAAGATAATTGTCCATATGATGCGAGTGATAGAGATGAGGTAAGTTGTCCAACAGAGTTTGATTTACAGCAAAACACAATCTTTAAAGGAAATGCAAGAGTAACCAATGGTCTTTTCGACTTTACCTTTATCATTCCGAAAGACATTTCGTTTAAGTTTGGTAAGGGTAAAATAAGCTATTTTGCCAATGATGGTGTTCAAGCAGCGGCTGGATTTGATACAACTGTTGTGATTGGTGGAATTAGTGATCTAGCAGAATTAGACGATTCTGGTCCGAAAGTGGAGGTGTATCTAAACGATGAAAGCTTTGTTTTTGGTGGACTGACAGAAGCCAATCCATTATTGTACATCAAATTGGAGGATGAGAGTGGAATGAATACGGTTGGAACTGGAATTGGACATGATATGACCGCAAAATTAGATGAGGAAACTGGCGATACAGAAAAGAGTTACATTTTAAACAACTATTATACTTCTGAATTAGATGATTTTACACAGGGAAAAGTTGAGTATCCATTGAGCGAATTAGAGCCAGGATTGCATACGGTAAAAGTTAAAGCCTGGGATGTTTTCAATAATTCTGGTGAAGGTTATACCGAGTTTTTAGTTGCTGAATCAGCTGAACTTGCCTTGCAAAATGTACTTAATTATCCAAATCCATTTACTGATCGAACCAACTTTTGGTTTGAGCACAACAGGCCTGGGGACAATTTAAATGTAAGAATTCAAGTTTATTCTTTATCTGGCAAGGTTGTTAAAACCATTCAAAGTGAGGTTTTTGCGGCAGAAAGTAGGGTTCGTGAAATAGAATGGGATGGTAAAGATGACTTTGGCAATAATATTGCAAGAGGAGTTTACGTTTATCATATTCTTGTTACAGCTTCGGACAACAGCAAGGTAAGTGAAACAGAGCGTTTGGTATTGCTGAAGTAAATATTGGTTGTATCTATAAAAAAGAAATAATATAAAAAGGCTTAAATAGTCACTATAAACTTAATTTTTCTAAACATTTGTTAAAAATATTTCGTTGAAATATCAAAAAACACCCCCTCTCAGATACTCAAATTTGTTCAATTGCGTTTTCTATTGGTATTATTTGATATTTTTGCATAAATTTTCACATTCGATGAGTTATTACGCTAAATTTTTCTTTTTCTGCATTGTTATTACCCTATTCAACCTTCCTAAGGCTGAGGCTCAATGTACCGATAATGGTGGGACATTAACAGGTGGAGATTGCGTTAACGCAGTTTTTACATCTATTCCATTTTTAAGAATAAATCCTGATGGTCGTTCTGGCGGAATGGGAGATGTTGGATTGGCTACATCAGCCGATGCCGCTTCCATGTATTTCAATGCTTCTAAAATGGCTTTTGCCCAAGATGATGCAGAAGTTGCTATTACATACACACCATGGTTGACTGCTTTGGTTCCTGATATGTTTATTGGGCAAGTTGCAGGGTATACCAAACTTAATGATTTACAAGCAATTGGAGGGTCTTTCCGATTCTTCAATATGGGAAGCATCCAGTTTACGGATGAATCTGGTGTTGATTTACAGGAATTTAATCCACAAGAATTGGCAATCGATTTTGCTTATGCTAGAAAACTGAGTGATAAGGTTTCTGCGGGGCTTACCTTGAAATACATCTATTCCAATTTGGCCAAAGGTCAAAGTACTTCTACAAGTGGTGAAATCAATGCAGCCCAAGCTGCTGCTGCCGATTTATCATTCTTGTATACAGATGATTTTGAAACCAAAGGTAGAAAAGCCAATTTAAGTATTGGAGCTGCTTTAACCAATATTGGTAACAAAGTATCTTATACCGAAAAAGATGTAAAAGATTTTATTCCAATCAATCTTGGACTAGGAGCTGCATACTCTCTTGAAATTGACGAGCACAATACCATTATGTTGGCTTTTGATGTTAATAAATTGATGGTTCCGTCTCCTGATACTTTGACTGTAGGAGGTGATCCCGAGGAGTATGATCACAGAGAAAAATCATTGTTTAGTGGAATGTTCGGTTCATTCAGCGATGCACCAGGAGGTTTCAGTGAAGAAATGAGAGAGTTGATGTACTCAATCGGTGCTGAATACTGGTACAACAAGCAATTTGCAATAAGAGCTGGTTATTTCAATGAGCACAGAACAAAAGGAAACAGACAATACTTAACAGTTGGATTGGGTCTTAAATACAGTATTTTTGGTTTGAACTTCTCTTATTTAGTTCCGACTTCGAAAGGTACAACTGCTAACCCGCTAGAGAACACTCTTAGATTCTCCTTAATTTTTGATTTAGATAAATTTAATTAAGCAAATTAGCAATGAATCGATAGAGTACTCTTAAAGATTGTACCTAGTTAAAAAATAAAAAATATATTGAAACTGCAAACCAAAATTCTTTGGTTTGCAGTTTTTTTTCTATATTAAACAAAGGGTGATTTAGTGTTATGCTAAAATCTTTCTAGGACAGAGGAGTAGGGTACTAAAAAGGTGTTTGTTTTATCGAATTTTGGTCGAATTTTAAGATGAAAACTTAAAATTTATGAGGATCAAAGAGGGGAGTGAAAAGAAATAGGAAACAAATGCTTTACGATCTTGAAAAAATTTAAATATATGGAAAAGCGATGGGTTTTATTAAAATCCGACGAAGCTGCCATATCATCATTACAAGCAGATCTAAAAGTAAGTAGAATTTTATGCGATTTATTAGTAAAAAGAGGAATTAAGACAATTTCTGCGGCGAAAGATTTTTTTCGACCCAGACTAGAAGATTTGCATGACCCATTCCTTATGAAGGACATGGATTTGGCCATTGAAAGATTAGAAATGGCTATGAGCAGAAATGAGAAAATTCTCGTTTTTGGTGATTATGATGTAGATGGAACCACTGCGGTTTCATTGGTATTTAGCTTCCTAAGGGAATATTATTTTAATATTGAATATTATATCCCTGATCGTTATACCGAAGGGTATGGCGTTTCACTTCAAAGTATAGATTACTCCATAAAAAATGGAGTTGGTCTTATCATTGCTCTTGACTGCGGTATTAAAGCAGTAGAGAAAATTCAACACGCAAAAGAAAACGGAGTAGATTACATTATCTGCGATCACCATCGTCCCGGCGAGGTTTTACCACCAGCATGTGCTGTTTTGGACCCCAAAAGAGAAGATTGTGATTATCCTTACAACGAATTAACCGGTTGTGGAATCGGTTTCAAGCTCGTTCAGGGTTTTGCCATGAAAAACGATATTCCAATGAAAAAGGTTTATGACCTTCTTGACTTGGTTGTCGTCAGCATTGCAGCGGATATCGTTCCAATTAATGGAGAAAATCGAGTGCTTTCTTTTTTCGGACAGGAAAAGTTGAACAGAAGTCCAAGACCAGGCTTGCGGTCGCTCATTTCTTTGAGTAAAGTCAAAAAGCCAATAAAGGTTTCAGATATAGTATTTTATGTCGCTCCCAGAATTAATGCTGCAGGCAGGATGGAGAGTGGAAATGCTGCTGTAAAATTGCTCATTTCGGAAGAGAACTCAGCTGCAGTTTTGAATGCTGATGTTCTCAATACCCAAAATACTGAAAGAAGAGAGATTGATAAAACCATTACTGAAGAAGCTTTAAAGATTGTGAGAACTGTTAGGGAAATGGATGATAAAAAATCCATCGTTCTTTATAATTCTAATTGGCACAAAGGTGTTATCGGAATTGTTGCCTCAAGGATGATAGAGAATTTTTACAAACCATCTATTATCATGACGGATGCGGACGAGTTTAGCGCCGCTGGATCAGCAAGGTCTGTAAAGGGTTTTGATATCTACAATGCAATAGCAGAATGTTCAGAATTACTGGAACAATTTGGTGGACATAAGTATGCTGCCGGTTTAACCATTCTGAAAGAAAACATTCCTGCTTTCATTAACAAATTCGAAATGGTGGTTGCCAGATCCATAGAGGAGAAACAATTGACACCTGAATTGAATGTGGATTTTGAGCTAGAGGCTCAATACCTTTCTCTTAACTTTTATAAAATTATTGACCAGTTTTCACCATTTGGGCCAATCAACCATAAACCTGTGTTTGTTACTCGAGGATTATACGACAGTGGCAATTCAACAACAGTTGGTCAGGATGGTCGACACTTAAAAGTGGATGCCTATTGTGATGGTTTGCACCTGCGTGGAATAGCATTTAATCAAGCTGCAAAATACGATGTGGTTAAAGACGGAAAGTTTGACATCTGCTATACACTTGATGTTAATGTTTGGAGAGGTAGAAAGAACGTACAGTTGATGATCAAGGATATTAAAAAATCCAAGGTTCCTGAGAAAGAAAATATAGGAAACAAGTACAATCTACAACCTGTAAGCTCCTAGAATTAATTGCATTTTTATTCTTAATACCAGTGTCTGGTATTAGGCAATCGCTTAATATTAATGATTGTTAATAGAAAAGTACATTGGCTTTCATTTTACAGTTTATTCCGTTTAATGATTGTCAGTCCGCGCATATTAGAATTACATTGTAGTCTAATATTGAATTTAAAAGGAAGGGTAATTCGTTGATTTAATCAAGAATAAATTTAAAGAATGGTTCTGCGTTCAGAAAGTTTGATAAAAAGATACAAAGGAAGAACAGTTGTAAATGGTGTGTCTATTCAATTAAAACAAGGAGAAATCGTCGGTTTGTTGGGTCCGAATGGAGCTGGAAAAACTACTTCTTTCTATATGGTTGTTGGTTTAATAAAACCTGATGAGGGAAACGTCTATCTTGATGATTTGGACATTACCAATTATCCAATGTACAAAAGAGCCCAATTGGGGATTGGTTACCTTCCCCAGGAGGCTTCCGTTTTTCGCCAGCTCAGTGTGGAGGATAATATCTTGGCCGTTCTTGAAATGACCAAATTATCAAAATCTGAGCAAAAAGAAAAATTGGAATCTCTGTTGGATGAGTTTGGTCTAAACCATGTTCGAAAAAATATGGGCAACGTACTGTCTGGTGGTGAAAGAAGACGAGCTGAAATTGCTCGCGCATTGGCCACAAATCCTCAGTTTATATTATTGGACGAACCATTTGCTGGTGTTGATCCCATTGCTGTGGAGGACATACAAAAAATAATCTGGCGCTTGAAATATAAGAATATCGGAGTTCTTATAACTGACCACAACGTACAGGAAACGCTATCCATTATTGATCATGCCTACCTGCTTTATGAAGGCAATCTCTTAGAATCCGGAACCCCTGAAGAATTATGTGCCAATGAAAGAGTTCGTGAACTTTACATCGGCTCACACTTTGAATTGAAGCGAAAAGTATTGTCTTAATATGCTGATTACTTTTCATTGTTTTAATAGGGCTTTTAATTAAATTGGCTTGGACATTATAGAAGATAGCTTATAAAATCATTCGCTTATTATTGTAAAATTTTTGTCCATTAGCTAGTACTATTTACCTTGTTATCGTACATTATGCCTCCATAAAGGACAAATGTCTTTTATGCAATCAAGTAATGAACAAATACCCGTTTTCATTGTGCAATTAGTCAATTCAATAGTCAGCAGTTTTGTTAGGAAAAGACTAAAAGAGATTCACGCCTATTGGCAAGATCCTATTGGCCTTCAGCAAAATGTTTTTGTTGAGCTTATAAAACGCGCTGAAGATACTAGTTGGGGTAAATCCTACCAATACAATTCCATTTCAAAAATCGAAGACTTAAAGAACAGATTGCCAGTTCAATCTTATGAAGATTTCAAACCCTTCATAAATCGGATTTTAAAGGGCGAAAACAATGTCACTTGGCCCGATAAAATTGATTGGTTTGCGAAATCCTCAGGAACGAGTTCTGATAAAAGCAAGTTTATCCCATTGTCTTTCGAAAGCATGAAAAAGTGTCATTACCGAGCTGGTCGCGATGTCATGGGGTTTTATTATCGAAACTATCCAGCGAGTCAAGTTTTTACCGGGAAAGGCATCATTTTGGGAGGTAGCCATGAAATCACTTCAATGCAAAGTGGAAAACGTTCAGGCGACCTATCTGCAATTTTATTACAAAACCTTTCTCCTCTAGCCAGGTTTCTTACCTCTGTAGATTTGAAAATTTCACTGATGGATGAGTGGGAAGAAAAAATTTTAAAACTATCGGAACAGTACATTCCAAGAGATGTTACGAGTCTTTCGGGAGTTCCGAGCTGGTCATTGGTGCTGCTTAAAAAAGTATTGGAATTGACAGGCAAGACTTCCATTAGTGAAGTTTGGCCCAACTTTGAATTGTACATTCACGGAGGAGTAAGCTTTGAACCATATAGAGATTGTTTTCAACAAATGATTGGTTCTGAAAAGTTAAATTGTGTGGAAACTTACAACGCTTCTGAGGGATTTTTTGGCATTCAAGATCAACCAAACTCAAGAGAACTATTGTTGATGCTCGACTATGGGATTTATTATG
The DNA here is from genome assembly GCA_937927195.1 of uncultured Chitinophagales bacterium. Taxonomy (GTDB): domain Bacteria; phylum Bacteroidota; class Bacteroidia; order Chitinophagales; family UBA2359; genus JAHDGP01. Next base: position 1,449 of record CALBCY010000068.1, on the reverse strand, counting down.
AATTCATACCTTTGGCTGAAATAGAAAATGAAAATCCAGAGACCTTGTCATTGGAGGAAGTTGAATTGGACAAAGATTATGCATTGGTTATTTCGACCAATTCAGGTTTGTGGAGGTATAATTTAGGGGATACGATAAAATTTACAAACTTGGCTCCATTTCGTTTTATGATCAGTGGAAGAACCAAACATTTCATCAATGTATTTGGGGAAGAATTGATGATACACAATACTGACAAAGCACTTGCGGAAACGTGCGAGGCTTTGCAGTTAAAACCAATAGAATATACTGTTGCTCCAATTTTTATGGATCAACAAAACAAAGGAGGCCATGAGTGGTTGATTGAGTTTGAAAGGAACCCTTCTGATATTAAAACATTTGCCTTGCTTTTAGATCAAAATCTAAAAAGAATAAATTCTGATTATGAAGCAAAACGCTACAGAGATATTGCTTTGGCTCTTCCAGTAATTCAATTGGGAAGAAGCAATATTTTTTATGATTGGTTGAAGCAAAAAGGGCGTTTGGGTGGTCAGCATAAAATTCCACGTTTGTTAAATGAACGCATTTTTATAGAGGAAATTTTGAAATTTAACTTTGAAGAAACATGAAAGTATTATGGGGCCTAGATTTGGGAGGCACAAAAATAGAGGGAGTTGTTTTGAAATTTAATGATGGTCAAGGATTGAATGAACCAGAAGTTTTGATTAGAAAGCGAGTCCCTACAGAGTCGGCTGGTGGTTACGAAAAGGTGCTGGGACAAATTAAAAAATTATTGGACGAAATGGAAGCCGAAAGCGGTATAAAGCCTGAACGAATAGGACTGGGAACTCCGGGCGTAATAGATCCTAAGAGTGGATTGCTGAAAAATTCCAACACGGTTTGTTTGAATGGAATGCCACTGGAAAAAGATCTGGCAAAGTTTCTTGGAATTTCTGTCACTACTGCAAACGATGCCAATTGTTTTGCTTTGGCGGAAAGTCAATTGGGAATAGTGAAAAAAGAGGTGCCGGATGCGAAAGTAGTTTTTGGGATCATCATGGGTACAGGAGTTGGTTCTGGAATAGTGATCAATGGAACGGCTTTGTATGGCAATCATGGAATAGCTGGAGAGTGGGGACACAATTATCTGGACGAGTCTGGTGGAAAGTGTTATTGTGGTAAAATCGGGTGTGTTGAAACGATGATTTCTGGTCCGGCTCTTGAAAGATTTTACGAAAAAAAATCGGGAGAAAAAATTGCTCTTCCAGAAATAGTAGAGCAATATAAATTGGGGCAAGATCAGGCTTCAAAAGAAACGATAGAACATTTGTTGTTTTACTTTGGAAAAGCGGTTGCCAATGTGGTCAATATACTCGACCCTGATGTAATTGTTTTGGGTGGTGGATTGGGCAATATAGATTTGCTCTATTCAGAAGGGCCAAAGCATATTTTACCACACTTGTTTAACAA
>CALBCY010000067.1 GCA_937927195.1 uncultured Chitinophagales bacterium | reverse complement strand
TAAGGGCGAGTGGCTTTTGTATTTTTTATCATTTATTTTATTAAAATATTAAGTGAAGCAAATAAGTATTCTCGGAGCAGGGGAGAGTGGAACAGGAGCAGCCCTCTTGGCTAAGAAAAAAAAATGGAAGGTCTTCCTGTCTGATAGGGGCAAGATCAATCCTACCAGAAAAAAAGAACTAAAGAAGCTGAAGATTGATTGGGAAGAGGGACAACACAGCTATGAAAAGATTGTACAATCAGATTTGATCGTAAAAAGTCCTGGTATTCCGGAAACGGCTCCATTGATAAAAAAACTCCGTCAAGCTGGAAAAACGATCGTGTCTGAAATAGAGTTTGCTTTCCAATACAGCGATGCGAGAATTATTGCCATAACGGGCAGCAATGGTAAAACCACCACCACCTCTTTAATTTACCAAATATTCAAAGACGCCGGCTTTAATGTTGGTCTTGCGGGAAACATTGGGCAAAGCTATGCCAGACAAGTAGCAGAATCAAAGAAAGATTTGTACATTCTAGAATTGAGTTCCTTTCAACTGGATGACATTAAGAGATTCAGGCCAGATATTGCTATCCTGACCAATATAACGCCAGATCATTTGGATCGCTACGACTACAGTTTTGAAAAGTATGCCTTTTCCAAATTACGCATCATTGAAAATCAAAGCCCACAAGATCAATTTATTTATTGCTCGGAAGATGAGGGAACCAATAAACATTTTAAAGTTGGAAAACTTTCACCTCAATGTCATTCTTTTGGATTGAAAAAACAAAAAGATTTTGGTCCTGATGCCTTTGTTGACAATGGAGAGATTCATTTCACGAACATAAAAAATAATTTCACAATCAAAATTGACGATGTAAAGCTAAAAGGCCCGCACAATCAATTGAATGTGATGGCAGCAGTCCAAGCCGCTCTGTATATGAATGTTCCACTTGATTCTCTAAGAAAAACTTTGAAGCGCTTTTCAAGTTTAGAGCACAGGATGGAAGAGGTGAAAACAATAAAGGGAGTGCATTTTATCAATGATTCAAAAGCAACCAATGTTGTTTCTGTGAAATATGCGCTTGAAACCATCTCAGATAAGATCGTATGGATGGTTGGAGGTGTAGACAAAGGAAATGACTATTCTGAAATTTTTCAACTTGTAAAAGAAAAAGTACTGGCCATTGCAGCCTTGGGTAAAGACAATGTTAAGATTATTGAATCTTTCAGAAAATTAAAAATACCTATCAAAGAATTTCAAGACATTGATCTTGCCGTGAAATGGTCCAACAAGCAAGCTTCAAAAGGCTGCACAATTTTGTTGTCTCCAGCTTGCGCCAGTTTTGATTTATTCAAAAATTATGAAGATCGTGGCTTGCAGTTCAAAGGAGCCATTGAAAAATTGTAATCTGCAAGCACAAACCAATGTTCGAGGTATTATTGCATATGTTTTAGTTAGATGTGTAGTGTTTTTGGGTAAAATGAAGCTATTTCCCTCAAAATGTTGCTGATACAGAAAAAATAAAGCAATTCCTTAAGATTAGTCTGTAAAAATTACAATCTTTAAAGTCAGCTATAAATATTCATAAAAGCCAGGTTATGAACATTAAGGAACTCCTCTCTCCGAAAGGGGATAAATTCATTTGGGGAATTGTAATTGCCCTCAGCCTATTCTCAATTTTGGTCATTTATTCTGCGACAAAAGCACTTGCTTTTAGATCGTCGATGACAACCGAGCTTTTTGCCATTCGTCATGCCGTGTTTATTATTATTGGTTTGGTAACCATGTTTATCGCACATAAAATCGATTACAATTATTATTCTGCCTTTGCCAAGTACATGCTTTATGCCATTGTGCCAATACTGGTGTTGACCCTCTTCTTTGGTGTGGAGGGAAGATGGTTGAATATTCCTTTCACAGAAACGACCTTTCAACCTTCCGAACTGGCTAAGTTTATATTGATCATGTATCTGGCTCGGGTAATAAGTAAAAATCAAGCAACGATCAAGAGTTTCAAAGAAGGTCTTTTGCCAATATTGATACCTGTATTGATTGTAACAGCTTTGATAATTCCTTCTGATTTTTCTACTGCTATATTGATACTGATTACCTCTTTTATAATGATGATAGTGGGCCGTATCAACTATAAGTACATACTGGCAATGATGTTCATCGGTATAACAAGCATCAGTTTGTTTTTTGGCTGGTTATTGAATGCTCCGGATTCCTTAATGTTTGGTCGAACAAAGGTTTGGAAGAACAGATTGGCAGCCTATAAAAGCAACATGCTTTCTGAGGATAAAAGATCGGCCATGACATTTCAGGAAAGGCATGCATTTATAGCCATAGCCAATGGTGGTATTTTGGGTCAAGGACCAGGAAAGAGCCATCAAAAGAACTTTCTGCCAGAAGCATACTCGGATTATGTCTTTGCTATCATTGCAGAGGAATATGGCTTTTGGGGTGCGATGTTGATAGTCTGCTTGTATCTATTTTTCTTTTGGCGGTGTGTGTTGATCTTTATTAAAAGTCCTGGTACTTTTGGAGGATTGTTGGCCGTAAGTCTGGCTTTGTCCCTCGTGATCCAGGCATTGATGAATATTATGGTAACTGTTGGTTTGCTTCCTGTAACGGGAGTGACCTTGCCTTTGGTTAGTTGGGGAGGAACCTCAATAATAATGACTTGTTTGGCCATTGGAATTATTTTGAGTGTCGATCACTATTATTGGATCAATAGAGATACCATAAATAAGAAGCCAAAGTCAAAGAATCAAAAGAAGGATGCAGAACCAATTGTAGAAGAACCTAAAGTTGATAAACCAGCCCCTGAAAAAAAACTTGGAGGATTGAATCTTGGAAGAATCTAAAACACGAATAATAATATCTGGAGGAGGGACTGGTGGACACATCTTCCCAGCCATTGCCATTGCAAAGGCATTAGAAAAGCAAGAACCCAATCTTGAACTTTTGTTTGTAGGAGCGAAGGGTCGGATGGAAATGCAAAAAATTCCCGAAGCCGGTTATGAAATTGAAGGCTTGTGGATTTCAGGCCTACAAAGAAAATTGACTTTAGATAACCTTTCCTTTCCAATCAAGGTGATTTCGAGTTTGATGAAATCTAATGATATTCTCAATCGTTTCAAGCCAAAACTAGCGATAGGAGTTGGTGGATATGCTAGTGGGCCTTTGCTTCAAATGGCGGCTTGGAAAGGCATTCCTACATTGATTCAGGAGCAGAATTCTTATCCAGGTATTACCAATAAAATTTTATCGAGAAAAGCTAAAAAGATCTGTGTGGCTTATGAAGGGCTGGATCGTTTTTTTTCTGCGGATAAAATTATCATGACGGGCAATCCAGTCCGTGATGCAATTCTAAATGCTCAATTTAGCAGAGAGGAAGGATTGAAGCATTTTGGTTTAGACCCGAATAAAAAAACAGTCTTTGTAACTGGTGGAAGTTTAGGTGCCAGAGGAATTAACAATGGCATTAAGCAATGCCTGCAAACTTTTCGTGACAAGGATGTTCAACTACTGTGGCAGACAGGAAAGTTTTATTACGATGAAATGCAAAAGGGTTTGAAAGGAAATGATCATAATTTTCAGCTGATGCCTTTTGTGAAAAGAATGGATCTGGCTTACTCGGTTGCCGATGTTATCATAGCGAGAGCTGGTGCATTGACCATTGCAGAGCTAGGTGTGGCAGGACAAGCAGCTATTTTGATGCCATCGCCAAATGTTACGGAGGATCATCAAACTCACAATGCAATGTCTTTGGTGAAAAAGGATGCAGCGATATTGATTAAAGATTCAGAGGCCGAAGAGAAGTTGTCACAGACGGTTATGGATTTGCTCAACGATTCAAATCGAATTGCAGAGTTGAGAAAAAATGCTGCTGCTTTGGCTATCAAAGATTCAGCAGACAGAATTGCCACTGAAGCTTTGGCTTTGATAAAATAAATTAAATACTGCCAAAAGCCAAAAATCATCCCATTACTTTTGTCTAAAAGTAATTACCTTTTTCGATTTTACCGTCTCAAAATTATACGTTCTGTTTAATTTAACTCCTTAGGAAAATGAAAAGCCAAGCCAATATTTTTATCTGGGTTTTTGCCTGTATTTTGTTACTGAATTCATGTGGATCTGTCTCTCTTCAACCCATTGAGATTGTCAATGAGGTAAAGAGACTTAAGACCAATAAAGACAAGCAAAAATATCTTGAAAAAATATTTGAAGATGATCAAAAGTTTAGACAAGGTCAAAGTAGCAATCTTTGGGCAAGATATGGAACAGATTCCCCTCAATTTGTTGAGTACAGGGAAGCATTGAATTACCGAGATTCAATCAACTTGGTTAAAGTTGAAACCTACTTTGAGTATTTTGGCCATCCATTGAAAGTAGATGTTGGAGACTTGGCTAGTCAGGTTCCGTATTTGGTCATTCACCATTCGAATTCTTATGAAGATCGAGAACGCAATTTCCCAATTCTGTTTGATGCCTACAATAGTGGGATTTTAGAGGAAGAAGATTTTGCATTTTATTTGAATCGAATGCATGAAATGAAATTTGGAGACCTCTTGATTCCAAAAGGGCATTACAAAGAAAAAGATAAGATCGATGAAATAATCGATAAGCTGGATTTGGGAAACTCAATATAGGCTAATAAGCTAGTACAAAGCAGTATTAGTTCAAAGTAGATAAACCAAATAACCAATGCAATTTAGTTGATGCAGCACAACTATGATGCATTCTTTCACTTCAGATTGCCTTTTACAAGCACCTAGAATTTCGATTTTATCCATTTTATAAACAGTCATTCATCTCTGGCTTGACCATAGATGAGGCGCGCACCAATCCTGTATACAAATATTGCAAACTAGGTGATTTCTGATCGAGGTCCGAAAGGAAGCTTGTTCGGTATATAAATGATAGATTTTTACTCCATTTGAAAGGATTATTGGATCGTCTATGTTGGTTTGTAAGTTAGAGGATAGATCAAGCAGTAAGAAAAAATATTTTAATCCGAAAATGAAGCCTATCTTTGCTTCATAATTTAGAACATGATACTACGATTATTCAGTTGGTATTTTAAGTTGGCGGGTTGGAAGTTTGAAGAAGATATTCCTAGAGAAGTTTATAGGAGATCGGTAATTATTGCGGCTCCACATACTTCTAATTGGGATTTTGTCATTGCTGCTGGAGCATTTTATTTGATGAAAATTCCAATAAAATTCACCATTAAGAAGGAGGCGATGGTTTGGCCTTTCAGTCTATTTTTGAATTCTATTGGTGCAATTCCCATCGATCGTCGTCCGAAGGATGTTTCTGGAAGAAAAGAAAGTTTGACCGATGCAATGGTTCGGGCTTTTGAAGAGCAAGACGATATTTGCATGATATTTACGGCTGAGGGGACCAGGAAAAAGGTCAGCAAGTGGAAAACTGGATTTTACCATGTAGCCAAAGCAGCCAATGTGCCAATGATCCTTACTTATGCCGATTACAAAAGGAAAGTCCTCAGTTTTACGAAAGTGATTCATCCTACAGATGATATTCAAAAGGATATGGAAGCCATTATGGATTTCTACAAAAACGATTACAATCCAAAGCATCCAGAGCGATTTACCTTAGATGAGCGTTATTCGTGAATTATGATGTTAGTTTTTTTTCAGACCGTTTAAGCCTGACCGCTTAAAGCAGACCTCTTCTAATCTTGCTCGTTATGAAGGAATTCATTATGGCATAGAAATATGGAGGCAAAAGATTTAGTTGAAACTTATAATAAAAGTCGAACAATTCAAAGTTTAAAGCCCCCCCATTAGGGCTAAAAACAAAAGCAGCTTATAAAAGCTGCTTTTGTAAGGACTCAGAAGTAGTTGTTGTCCTCCAAATTCCTTTATATATCCCAAATCGCTTCCCTAATATACATTCAAATTTTCAAGTAAACGGATTAAATTTTGTTGTTTTATTTGAATTTCAATAGGCTTTAATTTCTATGAAGATGTGATTTTTCTATTTGTAATTCATTAATTTTCATTTATTTGTTTCTCTTTTTGCCTCTTTATAATTTTTTTAACATTATTAGTTATTACATTTATATATTTTTTTATTTAGGTAATAATTTTAATCCTATATGGATCTATTTTTGAGTTTTGCAATCATTGAAAGCGTGAAATGAGTTGGTAAATGAATTAATGGGAATGTTACACTACTAGAGTTTGGCTTGTAAATGCTATGGGAATTGGTAGTTGATTATAAATGAAATTGAGTATTGGAGTTTTTATAAACTAAAAGGTCAGGCCAATAGTGGCCTGACCTTTTTATGTGGTAAAGTAAAACAAGATTTTATTTCAAAAAATCTAGTCTTTAATAATGCTTTGAGAGTTTGTTGACATCCAAGTTTCGAAGTACTTCTTGTTTGAAATTGTCCTGGTACTGGAAAAATCCAACTCGCTTTTCTGGAATGTTGCCCAATTTTTGTTTCTCAATAGTTGCGGAAAATCCAAGCTGTAATCGGTCAGCATTGTACTTTCTCGCGTCTTGTACCATTCTGTAAAGAATCAATCTGTAAAGACCATGAGATTTCAAATAAGTATAATCTAATCCGAGGAATAGCGGCGAATAATTGCCACCCGACATGGTTGCAAGATAGAAGCCTACTGGAAGGTCATTTTCTATTTCACCCGCCTCATTTTTTAAGTAAAAACCGAAAACATAAGATTGTGGATCATTGATTACATTGGCGAAATACTTCTTTGGCAGATCAAATGTATTCAGTGCTAAATTGTTCCTTTTTAGATTGAGGTATAATTTGTAGATGTTGTCCAATTCTCTTTCATTGGCTGTACTAAGTCTCTTGATTTCAAAATTAGATTCATATTTCATCGAATAACGTCGAATATGGTATCGTTTTTTAGCAGACAAGCGTTCAACAAATTCTTCTGGTGAATTCCAATCAAGTTTATCCATGAAATGAGCATCAGGCAAGTTCATTCTCATAAACCCTTTGTCTAAAAAGTAATTGCTAAGTTCTTGCTCATTGTATGCAAAATCTCTGAGGACAACTAAATCCAGGTCCAATTCATTTTGCTTGTTCCAAACATTTTTAATCAAAAGGTCAAATGCTTGTTTCCAGTTCTTGTTGCTTTTGTCTACATAACATGGCATGCCATCACTCAATTGATGTCCCATTAAGAGGGCTTTGGAAACCATATAATTCGGGTCTTTTTGCCTAATTTCTTCAAAGTCTTTTGAAATGGAATCAGGAGAAAGAATGTCATCTTTCCAATCGGAAATTGTAAAGAATGTCATGATGACTATGTGATCATTTTCATCCTTTACCGTATAATAAAGAAAAGTCCAGTTATTGGAAGCATCCTCATTGTTTTTGAAGGTCTCTTCACAAAGCCTCATGCAATTAAAGCTATATGGGCCATGCTTTGCAAGTTTGCTTTCCCATTCATGTTGGTCCATTTGCTTAATGCTTTTGGAGACTTCCAACTTAAACTGTGGTTCAAATTTGTCTTTCTTTTTCTGCAATGGAAAATACTTGCCCAATTCTTTGAATTCCGGTCTTTTAAAACCTTCTGCCAAAACATCGTAATCGGAGTTTTCTTCTTCGAAAACGAGTGGGAAGTGATAAACGATTCGGTCGATCAATTTCTTTATGTCTTCTTTTTCAAGGTGGCAAGTGATGAGGAATCTTATTCCAGCACATTTTTGCGGCACTGCAGGGAAACCAGCAATATTGGTAAGGAAGCCATCATTGATTAAACGTTCCAACATATTGTATGCAGCATTGTTCAGTCCGATTCCTATGTAAAAAATTGGTGAGCGTTCTTCACGGATTAATGGAAGTTTCGATTCCTTTAGTAATTGATTGCAATAATCAATTTTATCCATCAAATCATTTTGCAATTCTGTTATTTCAGGACTCAAATGAATTTTTGCAGATTCTATTGCTGCACCCAATAATCCTGAGCTAAGTGGAGCAGAGAAAATGATGGTTTGACCACAGACTTTAACCCGTCTTACTGGTTCTGGAGACTTGCTAATTAGTACACCTCCAATAACACCATAGCCTTTACCTAAGGAAACAGTCAGCATCATTTTTTCGTGCAGTTCAACCTGTTCGAGAATATAGCCTCTTCCATGTTTTCCAGCCCAACTGGTTCCGTGGGCATCATCTACGTATAAATAGAAATTTTCGTATTTGTCCAATAGCCCACAAAGGTGTTTGATGTCAGGACAATCACCATACATAGAATAAACACCATCCAAAACATACCAAATTTTACGATGCTTGTTTTGATTTTGAATGATGGTCTCTTCCAGCATATTGTAATCTGAATGCCGGATGGTTTTAACTTTAATGCCACTAGGTTTAATGTACTGTACAGCATTTCTCATACTTGCATGAACCTGGTGGTCTAAGAGCACTAAATCGTCTGGTTCCATTAAAACTGGGATGGCTGATAAATGCAACATTGTGGATGATGGAGCAACGATGGCATGTGCATCATACATTTCACCCAAAAGATTTTCCAATTCATAATACATGCCAGAGGAGGCATAGGTTCGGGACATTGTAAATCTAATTCCTTCCTGTTCAATGGCATTTATAGCTGCCTGTTTGACTCGGGGATGTTGTTCTAGTCCTAAATAATTGCAATTTCCAAAATGCAATAATTCTTTTCCGTTAACAATAATTTTTCTTCCTTTTAGTACTTTGTCAGTATGTAAGTGAAGAACATTTCGATTGACACCATGAGAGAAGCTCTCGTCAATGATGTCATTAACATTTGGGTGTTTAATTTTGGCCATTACTTCGCTTTTAGAGGGGGCAAAGCATGCATGTCAAAAATTGCGTCCTTTTTTTTACCAGTAAATTATCACTCGTTTAATAGGTAGAGTCAATATCCAATGTAGCCACTTATTAAACTAACATTCATCGTTTTGATTGCTATGATCCAAAAATGGTATTTCAAAAAAAGAGTAACTGCTTGGCAAACATTACTTTTCGTTAGTAAATTGAATTCCCAACTAATATAATATATTTTTAATACATTTACTATTAGCCTTGTGCTAATTGCTTCATTTTTTAAAACCTTAAACTGTACTTGTGAAATTTTTATTTATTTTTAATTCACAAACATTAAACAAAATTAATTTTTAATTTTCTTAGAATTTGAAGGAGAAGACTCTAATCTTTATTTTATTTGAATGCACATTAAATTTCTATTGTAAAGATAAGATTGCCAGTACTTTAGGCTCTGTGTTGATTTTTTGTTTTGAGCTATTAAGGAGAGCGTCTCACTATAATTTCCCTCGATAATTGTGCAGAATTTCTCAGGTAAATTTCATTCGGAATTTTTTTTTTGTTAAAATATGATAATTAAATTTTATTAGTCTTGTATTCTTGCAAAAGGGAATTGAATTGGTGAAGCCCTATTGTCCCTTAATAAATCTTAGTTTTGTAACTGTGAAATACTTTGGATTATTCATCAACTTGAACTTGCTTTTTTTATTGGACGATTGTCGAATGTTGCATTTATTCAAAATGACGAATTGAATGCTATTAATAAGATGTTGAAATGAATGAAATAATAAATTTTTGTACTGTCATGATGCAGATTGATCAGGATTTTTTGCAAAAATACACTCCATACTGGATTGTCCTAATGGCAGCTTTAATGGCTTGCTATTATATTTATACTTGGCTTAGAAAGGGAAAAAGGGTTGTTCGGCGAGTTGCAGGGGCAATCAGTGGTCCAAAATACAATTCCAATTCTGGACTTTCTCCTGAAGAGAAAAGAGCCGTTTCTGTTAGTGCTATTTACAGTGTACAGCAAGCTGCATTTGTAGATTCTTTAGAGACGGGTTTGCCCAAAAGTGAATACAATCATATTTTGTCGGAGTGGTGGGGAATCGAAAATGAATCGGATGCTCGTGGACAATTGAATTCCTTGAATGAAGAAGCCTATAATTATTTCTTCCCTTCAATTTACAAAGCTCTAAGTCAAGATGAATTGCCGATAGAAGACTATTTGAAAAGCCAGTTTTCAGTTCATAAGGATTATATAAAAGCCTTAGAACTTGCTGTTAATCTTAAAGAATGCATTAGAGAGTTGAAAGCGGACAATGTAATTGATACTGTTGAAGATTTGTCAAGTTTTGGGCCAGGTGCTTGGGATTATGGCCGTTTGGTTTTTGTCGCTCGTCTGTGTTTTGATGCTGGTTATTTGAACCAAGAGGAAGCTATGAAAATTATAAATGATGCCTATAAAAAGGCAAAGTCGAATTACAGTAATTGGGAAGACTTTGCCAAGAGTTATGTAATAGGTCGAGCAATGTGGGGAGGAATAAATTCTTCAAATAATGGCATTACAAGTATTGCTCAAGATTTGTTGAATGATGTTGAAAGTCCTTGGCTAAGGCATGATTTGTTATAAGTTGTTTTCTTTTTGGTAAAATGACACAGTGGACGAAAAAATAATTGAAGCATGCATTTGTACCGATTGAGGTGAAATCAGTTGTTGCTTGACGAAATTTATTTGTCGGCAATTGTTTTATGAACCAAAAAAGCGTTCCCATTCCTGACGAAGTCAGGAATGGGAACGCTAACCAGAATGTAATTGGTAAAACTTATGCCAATAATTCGTCTGTTGCTTTCTCGAATTCATGCCAGTTCAAAGTCTCATTGTCGTCTTTGTCCAAGCCCTCAATAATTTTATCTGCAACAACTCCACTTAGAAAACGATTAATACCAGCTTCTTTTACCAGTTTTTTAATTTCACCATATTCTAAGGTTCCATCTCCGTTTTCATCGAAAAAGGCCATCGCTTCTTCTGGCCCCGAAAAGTTCTGGGTGATCAATATTTTGATCTTGCCTAAAATTTCTGTTCTACTTGACATGTGTTGTGTGTTTTTGTGAAAGCCCATGGTTGTTTGCCATTGGCTCGTAAATTTAATCAATAAATGTTTTCATCTCGACAAATAAGTAGCAAGATGATTTGTCTAAGAGGGAACGCGATTTATCGCCTTTGTCTCTTCTGCATTTCCCAAAAAGCCAAGGGTCAAAATCCAAGGGCCAAAAGCCAAGGGTCCAAATCCAAGAGTCAAAAGCCAAAGGCCAAAGGCTAAAGGCCAATAGCCTCTCAACTTACTCAGTTTCTCCTTGCTGAAACCTTGTCGCCTCGATCGGTCATCCAAAATGGTTGCCAGGTCATGATGACTCCATCGACCTTTACGTCGCTTCTTCTAGGTTTGATTTCTTTGCTTGAAATGCCTTCTATGACTGCATCCCATTTTAAACGAAGATCGGTTAGTTTGGATTGTAACTGTTCTTCCAATTCTATGTAATCTTCTCTCAAATCTCGTAAATCATCTTCAGATGCTTCTACTTTTTGATTGGCTTTTTGTCTCATTCTGCTTTTGGTTGTTGCTGCAGATATAGACCTCGAACGTCTTTTTACGAAAACAGAAAACACAGTCTCAGCCATTCCGATCCACTCTGCTCTTTTTCTGTGTTTGGCATCTGCTTCGGCCTCTTCCAAATCTTGCTGTTCCTTTCTTATGCGATCCTGAATTCTTTCAAATTTTGGTTCAAAACGGTCTTTCAACTCATCCATTTCATCATCTCTTATTTCTCGGGCTTTTTGTTGTACCCGCATTCTAAAAGCTTCATCAGACTCTTTTGGTTGTTGAAAAAGTTCCAGTTTCGAATGCTCAAGAATGATTTTACTTTGTTCCTGATAAAGCCATTCTGAAAATTCCTTTTCTATTTTATTCAATTCCTTTGGGTTGTTCATTGAACTTGGGATGTCAGAAAAATTGACAGGTATATTGTCTGGATGATCGGCTTTTTTTTGAATGGCCATTTCCCAAGCAACAACTTTATGTGCTTTGTCCCAATCTACTCTTCCAAAATCATCTGGCGATGGACAGAGGTAGCATTTTTCTTCCACTTCATCAACGTTTCTTTTGCCGTCAAAGAAACGAACTTTACCCAAAACCAAAGGATGTGCTTCATAGTTCAAGCTTAAATCTCCATTGTAATTTAATTCGCTCTTTGCTTCTGTTGCAGATTTCCAGACTGAAAAATATCTTTGGTCAATAGAAGGATCGATAGAAGGAGGTCCAGCGTTAACAACTGATTTTGCTTTGCTTTGTGGTGGAGAAACAACAGCTGCTGATTCAGCTAAATTTGTTGTGCCAGTTGATTGTGATTCAGGAATGCTTTTTTGATTGGCATGTTGGACTTTTCTGTCTTTCATTAGTTTTTTTACTTGCGGTCTGGTAAGTGGACCACGAAGATAAGACATCGCCCATCGTGTATGGTAAATGGTTGGAGCATCATCATGAACATTGTGCATAAGAAAGACTCGGGATGACAAAGATGAAATGATATTGCTAAAGTCTTTTTCAGCTGAACCGCCTGCCTCAGCGATTGCACCTTGCAGGCCTTCCAAGACACGCATTTTATCCCTTTCCGTCTGCAGTTTTCCGATAAACCAAGTTCCGGCATTCGATAAACCTTTGTAATCTATGTCTACTGGATTTTGAGTAACCAAAACTGCTCCTACACCGAAGGCTCTTGCTTGTTTTAAAATGGTCAGTAAAGGTTTTTTTGAAGGAGGTTGAGAAGTTGGAGGAAAGTAACCAAAAATTTCATCAAAATACAATAGGCTTCTCAAGCTGCTTGTACCAGATTGTCTTCTCATCCATGATATTAGACTGTTCAGTAATAAGGTCACAAAAAACATTCGCTCACTGTCCGACAAATGTGCAATGTAAAAAATACTGTGTCTTGGCTTGCCTTCTTTTGTGAAATACAATTTGTCTATATCAAGTGGATCTCCTTGCAGCCAATATTGAAACTGTGGAGAGGCCATCAATGTGTTGAAAGACATTGCTAAGTCAAAGCGATCTTTCTCCGGAAAAAATGTATCAACATCAAATACACCTAATTTTTTGATAGGGGGAGTTTGAACGGCAATTATTAGTTTCCCCAAATCAAGGTCTTCATTTTTGCGCCAATAATGTTCAAAAATGGTTGCAAGTAAAATTCCTTCTCTGCTTCGAACTGGATCGGCTTTGCTATTGAGCATGCCCAACAAAGCAGCAACCGTTCCTTGAATTCTTTCGCGAAGCATTTCGGAATCAGAATCAAAGTCGATGCCAGGAGAGGCAAAAGAGCCCATAATATTTACTGGAATTCCCGAGTCTGAACCGGGAGTATACAGGGTATATTCAACCGAGTTTTTTAAATTCTGTATTCGTTCTGTGCCCTGTCCCCAATCTGCTAAACCGTTTTTCCATTTGTTGGCGGTATACTTTGCGAATTCATCAATACTCATTCCTTTTCTTGCTGCATCATCTGGGTTGATCCACTTTTTAAAATCTTCGGGATCAAGGGTTTCAAATTGCAATAAAAGATTGGTCATGTCTCCCTTGGGATCAATAATCAATGCAGGAACCTTATCCATTGCAGCTTCTTCAAGCAGACCAATGCATAGACCTGTTTTTCCACTACCGGTCATGCCCACACAAACAGCATGAGTAGTAAGGTCTCTAGAGTCATAATTTACTGGTTCAGTTCCAATTGTTTTGGTACTGTGATCATATTTAGCTCCTAAATAAAACGAGCCTAATTTTTCGGGTGGAACTGTTAACATATTTAATTGAATGTTTTGGGTGAAATTACCGAAAAATAAATTAAGTAACAAAGAGATATTTGTTATTTACCCTTAAGCGGCATTTGGAAAAAAATATTGAATGAAGTTTATATTGAGTTTTTTTCTTATTCAGTTTTTATATGTTTATCAATCCATCCCATAAAGTCAAAATGATCTTCCAGTTTGTATTTTTGCCAAGAATCCAAGCTTAGCTTTTTCAATCGATCTTTCAAGTCTGAGAATTGTTTTTTCTGTTCATTTTCATCTTCTTTTAATCGATAAAAGAAATTGGTGAATTCGAGCTCAACAGGATGTGAAAAATCACTTTTATGAAGATACTTATAAAGACTTCTAGAGGTCTCTTTTAAATGTTTGTCAACTTTGGGAGTAATTTCATAATAAGCCAATAGATAGAATAGTCTTGCCGAAATTGTTATGTCTGGTCTCAATCTCGTTTTGGTTTCAATACATAAGTTGATTTGATCCAATGCTTTTGACCAATTTTCTAAATAAGCGTAAGCCAATGCATTTGCAAAGTAGTATTCTTTTAAATCTGGTTTGGAAAGAAAGTGTCCGTAATTCTTAAATCTTTTGTTGTAGTCTAAAATGGCTTTCTCCAGTTTGCTTTGGTTGGGTTTTATAGCGCCCCAATACCTAGCCATTGTCGAATAGGTTCTTTTAAGAAAAACCAAATCTGTATGTGGGTTGGCTTTTGAACTTTTTTCCAATTCTAAGTACAATGAATCCATTTTTTTCCACTTTTTAAAATGAAATGTTGCATTGAAATAGTTGATTAAGCTGCTAAAATAAGTTACAGTGAGGTATTTTTTCATTTGTGGCTGCTCCTTGTATATTTCTGCAATTTGTTCACAATTATTAAAAAGATCCAAAGCTTCTATTTGAACTTTTGATATCAATGTTTTCAAATGTATTGAAAGCAGTTTTGAACGAACGGAAGTAGGCTTAAAAGAATTTTGATTTAATGGATCTCTTTTAATCTGTTCAAAAGTTGCTTTGACTTCCTCGGATTCAATATCAGGCAATAACTGAACAAAGTTGATGAGTGTTTTGTGAAAGGTGATTCGCTTGTAAATTTCGGTGATTTTATCACAGAGTTGCATGTACTCGTCTTGGATTTCTTGCGCTCTTTCTAAATGATATTTGGGTTTGGCCAAGGATAAAAGATATCGTTCCAGGTTTGCTAGACTTAGAAGTCCTTCAAACACTTCATACTTTACTCCAAATTTTTTGGCTCGATTCAGCTCATTCAAAGCTTGTTCATACAGAGCTTTTTCTATTAGAATTTCTATGTTTTTTATATAGTCATTAAACTGCGTTCTTGGAGAAGGCTGGATTTGATTTCGCAAAGAAGACAGAATTTGAGCTTTTAAATAGTTCGCTCTTTCCGAAAATTGGGCGACATTCTTAAATTGAAATTCAAGTTTGCTGAAATCCAAGTTTGCCAATTCTTTCTGTTTTTCTAAAGTATTAAAAATTAACAAATATATTTTATCCTCATTACCATATACTGTGGATTGTTTTCTGAAATATGCTTTTTCAGATTTATTAAGAGATTTGATTAAATGGAATAAGTTTTTGATTTGAGAATTGGCCATTTATTGGGTTTGCTTTGCTAAAAATACATTGAATATGCGACATTTTTATAATTGCTTTTATATGAAATATCTGTTACCATTCGTGAACTTTGTATCTATAACACAAGGATTGTGAAATTCCCGATCCTATTAGCAAGAAAAAAATAATTAATCTTCAACCAGATTTTTTATATAGCTAATTTTTTAGCTGAAATTAGCTTTTGTTCCCAAATGTAGAAAGGAGATTCGTAAACATATGAATCTCCTTTTTCTATGCCTTGTAAGCTCCCGCAATAAATTCTTTGATCATTCTTTGATTTCATTGTTTGTTCTTATAAAAACTCAAAAAAAACAAAATATAATCTAAAAAAAAAGCGGCGGCTCCTTTGAGCCGCCGCTTTTAAATAGCATTTTGTAAAGTAATTTATTGGATAGCATAATTTCTAAAATTTCACAAACTTTTCGATTATAGTATTGGTTCCATTGCTGATCTTAATAATGTAATATCCAACAGGATAATTTTGAACCGAATATTGCAAGGTGTTTAAGCCTTTTTGTGACTGAAAGTTCTTTTGATTAAGCTCTTTACCACTCAAATCGTAAATTCGAACACTGAATTCCTCCTTGTTTTCTGCTTGGAATGCCACATTCAATGTTTCCAGCACAGGAACAGGATAAATACTCAATACCTTGAAATCCGTTTTGTGTTCAAGAGCTATTACTTTAGAAATGATTTTTAAATTTCCATAAATATCCACTTCAGACAATCTGTAGTAATGTGTGCCAACTGAAATGTTGGAATGAATGAATTCATAGCTATTGGCAATGTTACTGTTTCCTGTTGTCTGAACTCTTGTTATTTCACCAAATTCAAAACCATTTTCTGAATACTCCAGAATAAAATGCGAGCTATTTTTTTCTGTTCCTGTTGTCCAATTAAGCTGATTGTCATTGCCTGAGATTTTACCATCAAAATTTATCAACTCTACCTCTGTCGTTTGGCAATCAGTAATGCTCTGTCCAAGGGTAACATAACAGTCTGGATTTGTTGCTGGTGCGATAGAATAGGAATATCCTGTTCCAGCATCAAATGGCCCAAAGGTGAAATTGAAGGAATTTACTGGGCCTAAAACAAATCCTGTATTGTTATCTGTTATGATGTAATTGTCCTCGCTTTGGACAGTAATTAAGACTTCGTAAGTAGCCAAGTCCGGAGCACAAATCGCGAAATGTTCTACTTCAAATGTTCCGCAATCTTCTGGACATGGATTTGTTAAATCGAGAATGCATGAACAACTAACTGGATCCCATATGGTTCGTGGTCCAGCAGTACAATCAGAATTACAGAAGTTATTATAAGCCTCACAGTTTCCATCGTCAAGTTCTGCAGCAGGGTCGTAATTTCCTGAACATGGATCCGTACATCCCATTATTGTAAAGGTGCAGCTTCCATCGTCACAATTGGCCAATGCATTGTAGTTATCAGCAGTTGGATCCGTACAAGCCTGAAGGACAATGCTTGTAATTTCACAAGAACAAGTAGCTTCATTCCATTCAGTCAAATCTCCTAGGCTACAATCTGAATTACAAGTATTGTCATAGGAATCACAAGAACCGTCGTCTTCGTCTGCAGTTGCATCAAAGTTGGCAGCGCAAGGATCCGTACATCCGGGATTGCAAGGACTGTAAGTACAAGAGCCATCATCGCAGTTTGCGTTCGCATCATAGTTGCAAGCAGTTGGATCTTGGCATCCACAAATTTCATTACAAGTACAAGTCAGTATTCCAGTTAGATCTGTAGAACAGCCTCCAAGATCAATGGTGCTGAAATCATAATTTAGTAATGCTCCATTTCCACAATCTTCTTGATTGTCAAATTCTGCAGAAGCACAAGCATCAGCGATTGTTACGAAACCGTCGTTGTTGAGATCGAATTTGTTACCAAACTCATCAATAGTAAGTACACCTGCTTTTGGACTGCAACTGCTAGAATCCACCATTACTTCAAGTTTTGGATAGATGATTATATCTATGATAGAAGTTGGACATCCTCCATCAGAAACAGCAACCAAATCACCAGTTGCATTGTCTCCATTTACATCACTGTCCCAATCTACTGGAATGGCCAGTACAGAAACGGTTATTGCTTCGCAGCTTTTGTTTTCAAATATTGCCCCAAGTGCCAAATCATTGGTGCATTGGCTGCCCAAGGTCAGCCCAGTTTGATTGGAAGAAAATAGAATGACTTCCAATTCTGTGAAATTTGCTTGATTGGCCAAATAAGAATCCAGATCAGTGCTGTTATTAACAGGATCATAATTGGCTGGGGCTTGGCTTGGATTATCATTGTTGTCTTTGTAAAATGCAATCAGATAATTGTAGCGATCTTCTCCTGTGAAATACAATGCTTCAGAGTTGCTGCAATTCGCTCCAGGCCTTAAAATTGTTTCTTCGCCACTGCATTGAGACGGCGCTGAATAATCTGGAAAGGCTGTGCAAACGGGTGGGGTGCAATTGCAAGTTAAAGTGCCAGTTAAATTTTGTGAGCAATTTCCAGCATCAAAGGCAGTAAAATCATAAGGAATACTTTGTCCATTTACGCAATCTGCAGTAGGCGTCAATTGACTGACTGCGCATGCATCATTAAAGTCCAAAGAGCCATCGCCGTTTATGTCTACTACATTGTTAGTAGTGTCAATTACAAACAAACCAACAATTGGATCACAACTGTCGTTTAAGTCTTCAATTGCCTCAAACTTGGGATGAACAACAATGTCTATAATTGAACTAGGACATCCACCATCTGCTATGGTTTTTACTTCACCTACAAATCCATCATTGTCTTTGTCACTGTCCCAATCGTATTGAACAAGAACAATAGAGGCAGTAATAGGGAGGCAGGTGTTGTTCACTAGAATTGCTCCCAAGTCAAGGTTGGTAGTACATTGAGTGTTCAATAAGAAGCCTTCTGCTTCGTATCCATGTGGTACAAAAACTAAATTGCCAAGATCAGCAACGGTGCTGTCTATAAAAATATCGATTTCTTCTGTGTTGCTTACTGGTTCAAAATTGCTTGGGGCTTGAGTTGGATTGCCAAATGAATCGACATAAACGAAAGCTGCATAAGCATATTGATCATATTCTGGGAAAGAGATGGAAGGAGCATTGTTACAGTTAGCTCCAGGTATCAAAACGGTATTGGCTCCTGAACATTGAGGCGGTGCTGAATAATCTGGATTTGCATCGCACATTATTTCAGGACAATTACAAGAAAATGTTCCGCTCAAATTTTCAGAGCAGCCACCAGCATCTACCGGACCAAAGTCAAACTCTAAAACCGATCCATCCAAACAATCATTGAGTGGGTCGAATTCAATAATTTCACAAGCATCTAAAATTGTAATGATGCCATCTCCATCAAGATCGACTTCATTGCCAGATGCATCAATTAATAAATTGGCAGCAAGAGGATGACATCCATCAGTAGAATCTATTCTTACTTCAAATTTTGGATAAACAATCAAATCAATAATGGCTGATGGGCAACCGCCATCAGCTACTGAAATTAAATCACCTGTAAGATTGTCGCCATCAACATCACTGTTCCAATCCATTTGCATGGCAACAATCGAAACGGTGATTGGATCACAGGTGTTGTTGGTAATTAATGAATTTAAGCTTATAGAATTTGAGCATTGAGCGCCCAGCGTAAATCCAGTTTGGTTAGGGGAAAATTCCAAGATGCTTAAATCGTTTAGGCTTCCTGCATTTGAAATGTAAGAGTCAATATCAATGGTCGTACTGATTGGGTCATATCCATCAGGAGCCATTCCAGGCTTGCCATCGCCATCTAAGTAAATACCAATTAAATAGGCGAAACGATCTTCACCAGGAAAATAGAATGCCTCTTCATTTGAGCAATTGGCGCCAGGAATCAATGTTGCAATTTCTCCTGAACATATTGGAGCAGCAGAATAATCGGAATTTGCTAAGCAGTTATCTTCACAAGCACAGTTTAAGGTTCCTGATAAATTAACGGAACAGTTTCCTTGATCCATATTGCTAAAATCATAATCACTCGTTGAATTATTGATGCAATCTTCTCCCATGTTTATTTGAGCTGTAGCACAAGCATCTTCAATGGTTACCAAACCATCTCCAGTTATATCGAAATAAGCTCCGTTGCCATTCCCAGCATATAAAATAGCTGTTGGATCACAGGAATCATTTAGGTCTTCAACAACTTCTAATTTTGGGTAAATCACAATGTCCACAATACTGCTTGGGCAACCACCATCTGCTAAACTTATGACATCGCCATAAGAACTGTCTCCGTCAGAATCAGAGTCAAAATCAACTGGAATGAAAACGAGTGAAATGATTTGTGGATCACAGGTCTCATTTACATAAAAAGAAGGTATTTGCAAAGAAGAAAGACAATGAACTCCAAAGTCTCTTCCTATAATGGATTGGGTATTTGCTACAATTGAAATTTCATTTATACCTTGAGCGGTATTCGTAATAAAAGTGTTTGCGTTTTCTGTTGTATTGATTGGGTCGTAAGCTAAAGGTGCTTGAGTTGGTATTCCATCTGCATCAAGATAGGCTGCTATTATATAAGCGTATCGATCATTTCCAGATTCAATAACAGACTCCGTGTTTGAACAACTTGGCCCAGGAGAAAGGCTTAGGTCTTCACCAGAACAAATAACTTGATCTGTGTAGCCAGGATTGGCTGTGCAGCTTTGATTCGAAGCACAAACACAAGTCAAACTTCCAGTTAAATCATTGCTGCAATTGCCTTGATCAAAATTAGTGAAATCATACTCCAATGTTTCTCCATCAACACAATTGTTGTTGGAGGCCATTTCTACCATTGCACAATTGTCATCAATGTTAATGATTCCATCTTCATTTAAGTCATAATAGTTAGAGTTGCCATTGCTTATAAAAACTCCTGCTTGAGGATTGCAAGCATCGGAAGCAAATTCAATAATTTCAAAAATAGGATAAACGACAATGTCAATGACCATAGATGGACAGCCATTGTCTTCTGCCGAAACGACGTCACCAAAACTGCCATCACCATTTACATTGCTGTCAAAGTCGATTGGGATTATGACCAAAGAAATGGTTAAAGGATCGCAAGTTGTATTGATAAAAATACCACCTAAATCTATTGGATTAGAACAGAAGTCAGAATCTGTTTGATCTGTTACATTCAAAAGGGCAAGGTTTAGGTCGGGGAAAGTGTTGTTTTGAAAATCGGATACATCCTCAGATAAACCAATAGGATCGAAATTAGCTGGTGCTTGAATTGGTTGCCCTAACTCATTTACATAGGCAGTTATCAAGTAAGAATATCTTTGTATGTTGGGGTTGATCTGTGATTCAGGATTGGTACAGTTTGGGCCTGGGCTTAGTATTGTGTTCTCACCTGAGCATTGTGGAGGAGCAGAAAAATCAGGATTTCCAGTGCAAGGGCAAATGTCACAATTGGATACCTGAATAGAGCCAGCAATTGGACTTGGGCCGCAATCTGGGTCCGTGGAGTCGCTGGTTAACAAGTCTAAATTAAAGCCAATGCTTTGTGTTGCTTCATTGTATTCAAAGACTCCGATTACAGGTCTTGAGTAAAATGTTTGAATTTCTGAATTACAACCAGGATATGAAATTTCTCCCGAGGTAACTCCATCGCCCCCTAATATTGAACCAAATTCTATGGCCACAAAAAAATCAGTAAAACCAGGAGAAGAAGAATAGATGGCATAAGCTGGGGCAAGCAGTATGTCGGGAAAATTGGCAGGGTTTACTGGTGTACCATAGGTGCCATCGTTTCCATCAGTAAGGACTTGGGTATCTTGTTCCAACTCTGTGTCTAAATTTGGTAGGGTGAAAGTTATCTCCTCTCCATGACAAGCAGAAGTTGGACTAAAAGTAATGCCCGTAGCTGCTGCTGTTTGATCAAAACTCACGATGGAGCAAGTGGCTTTTAAGTCAATTATCGACCCCAAAACCAGCAAAATAATTGAGAAAATAATTATAATAAATTGACTAATATTTTCCTGAAATTTAAAAAAACATGAATTTAAGTCCGTTTTTAAATCCGCGAAAGGAAAGAGCTGCATATTCATTATTTATAATTTGAGATTTTTTGATAAAAATGCATTTCAAATAAATGCAATTGAAAAGTCCAATACTCGGCCGGAAAAGCCTTGAATATTGAAGCTTAATGGCTTGTTTTATAAGCCATTATCATGTAAGTAGAATACTTGATTGCTGTGAATAATACTGGAGGGAGAAAAAATGATGGACGCGATAAAAATCGTTGTTCTGAATTGGACTAAAAAAAACATTCTAAGCTGATTCTGAACACAATATGCTTATGTACAAAATATACGGTTAGAACCATTATTTGTTGTGAATCTTAAGGGCTAGATGAACTGCGAATAGTTCAAGAATTCAGAGCTTTTAAAAATGAATTCATAGGGTTTTGTTAAAAAAAATGTAATTATTTTGCTTGGCAATCAGATTGTCAATTTTACCTCAGGTAAAATTGCAAATTTGGAATTTAAATTAAGACCTGATGCTGGAAATATCAAGCTTATTGGACAATTAATCGATGTCGAAAAGCAAGGGTTTCAGAAAGGTTCTTTAAGGCTCATTATGGCTCTTTTTTTATTGGAATGAAAAAAATTAAGTAAAGGGACGGAAAAACAAAATGGTTGTTGAGCTTTATTCAAAACGTTTAGTGGAGGTATTTTGTCTGGGATGGCTTATGTGTTGTTGTTTGGTTTAGGGACTTTACCAATGATGTTGGGTATTGTGTTTTTTGGCCAGTTTTATAAAAAGTTTTTTGTGAAATTTCAGAAATGGGTTCCTTTGGGTTTAATTTTATTTGGGCTTCTGTTTATTATTCGTGGAAGTACTTTAGCAATGTAATTTTTTTTGCTTATCATTCTTTGAAGAACTAAAAAAGCGGATAAGCTTTGGCTTATCCGCTTTGATAACTCTTTCGAGTTACATTCTATTTGAAATTTAATTTTTGACAAACTTTTCAATCCAGCTGTCACTTCCATTACTTATGATAAGAATGTAATAACCCGATGGATAGTTTTGAACATCATGATTGTAATTATTGATTCCTTCAATTGAGGTTAATGTATGATTGTTCAATTTCTTGCCAGTTATGTCGTAAATCGAGAAATCGAAGTCTTCCGATTTTTTAGCTTCAAAAACCACATTCAATGATTCCAAAACTGGCACTGGATACAGGTCTAGAACATTGAAACTTCCTTTGCGTTCCAAATCGATGATTGAAGAAACGATGGTCTTGTTTCCATACATATCTATTTCAGATAAACGATAGTATTGGATGCCAGGAGCCTTGTTTAAATCAAGATATTCGTACTCGTTTCTTGTGTTGCTATTTCCAATTGCTTGAATTCTGGCTATTTCATCAAAATCAAATCCATTGTTGGAATGCTCTAAAATGAAATGCTCTGCATCTTTCTCCGTGGCTGTTGACCAATTGAGTAAATTGCCCTCATATTCAATTTTGCCCTCAAATTTCAACAATTCAATTTGAGTAGTTTGACAATCAACAATCGTTTGACCGACTGTAATTATGCAATCTGGATTGTCAACTGGGGCAACAGAATAATTGTAACCTGTCCCAGCTAAGAAAGGCCCAAAGGATAGACTAGATGAATTCAATGGTCCAATTACTGAACCATTGCTATTGTCCGTTACAAAATAGTTTACTTCACTATGGATTGTCAATAGAACTTCGTATTGAGATTTGTCAGTACTGCATATTGCAAAGTGTATAAGATCAAAACCATCACAATCTTCTGGACAAGGATTTATTTCATCCAATACACATTGACAGGTTTCTGAATCCCAAATGGTTCTTGGACCATCATTGCAATCTGTATTGCAATAGTCGTTATACTGTTCGCAAGAGCCATCATCTGAATCCGCTCCAGCATTGTAATTAGGGGCGCATGGATCAGTACAGCCAGGGTTGCATGGTGCCAATTCACAAGATTCGTCATCACAGTTGGCAGCAGCGTCATAATTACAGGCCAGAGGATTTGTACAACCCAATGAGATTTCCATTGTAATTTCACAAGAACAAGATAGAGGATTCCATGTTGTCAAGTCACCCTGTAGACAGTCTGAGTTACAGCTTTCATCGTACAGTTCACATGAACCATTGTTTTCGTCAGCATCCGGATTGTAATTCGGAGCACAAGGATCTGTGCAACCGGGATTACATGGAGCATTTATGCATGATCCGTCGTCACAAGCTGCATCGGGATTGTAATTGCAAGCGGTCATGTCCATGCAACCCGCCGTTAGTCTAGATACTTCTATGGAGTTTGAAAATTGGAAACAGCCATTTATTTCACTGATTTGATCAGATGGAATATTCAATGACTCATAAGCCATTCCCCATATCAAACAAGTTCCAGATGGAGCTCCTTCAAGGTTGAAAATACCTTCAGGACTAGATCCTAAAATAACCTCTCCACTTTCATCGGTAATGACAAATATGTAGTTGGAAGCGAGCTGTCCATTTGCTGTTACTGAAATGATGGCATCAATTCCATCTCCAGAACAAATTGTAGTTTGATCATTTGTTGAAATGCTTCCACCAATAATCACCTGACAAGAAGCATCATCACAATTCGCCGTTGCATCATAGTTACAAGCCGTCGCATCAGTACAACCCAAAATGACATTGCAAGGATCTGAGCAAGTGGAATTTCCATATTCGCAAGAACCATCGTCACAATTTGCCGTTGCATTGTAGTTACAAGCATTGGGGTCGGTACAGCCATCTGGGATTAAACAACTTGCATCATCGCAATTTGCCGTTGCATCAAAGTTACAAGCTGTTGCATCTGTGCAACCTAAAACTATATTGCAAGGATCGGGACAATTTGAATCTCCATATTCACAAGAACCATCGTCACAATTTGCCGTTGCATCAAAGTTACAAGCTGTTGCATCTTTGCAACCTAAAACTACATTGCAAGGATCGGGACAATTAGCATCTCCATATTCACAAGAACCATTGTCACAATTTGCAATTGCATCAAAATTGCATGCCAAAGGATCAGTACAACCATCAGGGAATAAACAACTTCCATCGTCACAATTTGTTGTTGCATCATAATTACAAGCTGTTGCATCTGTGCAACCCAAAATGACATTGCAAGGATCAGGACAAGTGTCGTCGCCATATTCGCAAGAACCATTGTCAATGGCACAAGCGTCAGAATTGTAATTGCAAGCCGTTGGATCAGTACAAGCTTCAA
>CALBCY010000066.1 GCA_937927195.1 uncultured Chitinophagales bacterium | reverse complement strand
ATCATATCCAGTTCATTTATTTGTTAATTGTAATAATTTTAATTTTTAAAAACCAGTTTTTATTCAAGCCTCAACATTCTATTTGGATAGATATTGAATGGCTCTATCTTCAATACGAAACAAATTTATACAAGGTGGCCTGAAAAAAACAGTACAAAAATTAAACGTTGTACAACACAATTGAAGAAAATTGAAAAACAAGATAAAATCACAATGTTTAAGAAAGAATAAAGGCAGGCAACTAAGCAGCTGATTTGCAAATAATTACAATTGCACTATTTTATAAATTTGATTCTGCTTCAAATTTTATTGTACCAAAAATGTAATTTAGGAAACGGCTTGAGTAGAGACTATTGCTCCTCTATTGTCAATAATTATACAAAGGAATCTAGCTATTCTGATGGAATTCACTTGGAATCCTTTAAAAATTTCAAAATAACCCTAAAAATAGCTTACAAAATAGTTCAGAATCAGAAGTAATGACCGAAATGCTTTAGGCATTTCCGGATTTTGGAGCTTGGACAAACAAATCCAAGATTTTGTTTACGGAATCTTTATAGGTCGAGGTAACATTGAGCATTTCATCGTTTATCATAATCAAGCTATTTGCATTTCTTACTTTGACTTTTTGACTATTTATGATGTTTGATCTGTGGATTTGAACAAATAGTTTATCGGGAAGTTGTTCCTTAAACTCTTTCAGGTTTTGTCTATCTTTTATAGTACTGTCCATCATTACAATTTCTACATAGTTTGCAGCTGCTCGCACAAGAATAATCTCGTCTAGACTCACCAAGGTTTTGTTCTTTAGCATGATTTTAGTTGCTTTCAAATCAATGGGCTTGACGACAATTCCTGCTTTGGGTTGCTTTATAGATTCAGGAACAATTATTTTTTCAGAGAGATCACTAATTTTTGTTTCGAGTTCTTTATTCCGTTCGTTTAGATAATAATTCCTTTCTTCCTTCAATGAGGAATTGTTTTTTGCTAGCTTTAAATTTTTTAGTAATAAAATGCTAAACAACAAAAGTGTAAAAGCACCACCAGAAGCAATACTTCTTTGAAACTTGGTTCTTTTCAATTTTCTGTCACCTTGTTCAAGCGCTAATTTTTGTTCAACAATTTGCCTTTCACTTTTTTCATTTTCATACTTAGCTTCTACATCGACCAATGCCTGCACTTTTTCTTTGTTAAAAATAGTGTCTTTGATCTGCATTAAACCTTTGTGAAATTGCAGGGCTGTAGAATAGCGTTTTCTATTTTCATTAAATGAAGAAAGGCCTTCATAGACTTTAAGCTGAACGTTTGGAATTTTCGATTCATTCGCAATTTTCAAAGCCTCTTGAAAATATTTTTCGCCATCGGTAAAATCTTCAAGTTTTTCGCAGACTTGCCCAAGGTTCAGATTTATCAATGCAAATTGTTCCTTGTCTTCTGACTTTTCATTTTTCATGACCGCAAGGGCCATAGAATAAAACTTTTTACTTTTTTTATATTCCTGCAGTTCAAAATGTGCAGATGCTTTATAGGTCAAATGATTGGTTTCCATTTTCACATTACCTATTTCTTTAGCCACTGCTATTCCTTCTTCGCAAGCCTGTATTCCTTCTTCAATTCTACCAGATTCATTGTAATAAGTTGCCAAATTGCCCAAACCACGTGTCAAGCTTAATTTATCTCCAACTTCCCTACTTATCTCATTTGATCTTAATTGAAACTCGATGGCTCGTTCCATGTCTTGCATAAAATAATAAACAGTACTGATATTTATAAAGCTTAAACAAATCCGATCTTTATTGTTTTCAGCTTCATAAAATTTCACCGCTTTAAAATAATACTCCAAGGCTTTGGGATAATTTCCCGTATAATCCTCCACTATGCCAAGATTAGAATAAACGATTGCTTCCCCGTCCAAATCATTTAATTCTTTGTACAATGCCAGTGCAGCTTGGAAGTCTAGCCTTGCAGAATCATATTTCCCAGCATATCGTCTGTTGGTTCCTAGTTGATTCAAAACATTGGCTCTGTCAAGAATGGAATTTTCTTTTACGAATAGTTTCATTGCAGAATTTAACTCCAATTGGGCTTTTTTGTGTTTGCCATTGTAATCATACAGTCTCCCTTTTAAATACATTGAACGACCAATACCCAAAGTGTATTCATTCTCCATAGACTGTTCCAATGACTTATCTATATAAAACAAACTACTGTCTTTATCACTGCTCAAAAATTCACCCGCAATTTTAATTTGCAAATCAATTTTATCAATTTCATTCTCAGCCTTACTTAGGGCTAAACGAAGCGTCGCCAAATCAACCGATTCGGCTTGAACAACAAATGAAATCACAAGCAATAAAAGACAATAGAAAGTACGCAGGATTGTTTGCCCTTCCATCATATTCATTCCCGTTAAAAAAATTAAAGATTTGAGATTATCTTTTTGAAATATCCATAACTGTAGTCAAATATATAAACTTATATGATTTAATTATAATTTACTCCAAAACAAAGCTGCTTATTTCTATGCAATCTGTAATAGGACTAAATACCAATTAGTTCAGGGTTAAATTTCACGATTAAAAAAAGAATACAGAATCCAAGCAGAAATAAAATACCAGCGTAGCTCAACAAAACTAATATTAATGAAGGCTTGTTTTCTTGTGAAATGTATGGCCCACTTACCAAACGAAAATTAACGATGGCAATGATGGGCGCAATGAGGAAGGAAATACTGGTTGCCAAATCGACCAATTGTTTAAGATTGCTTGTAAAAAAGGCAATAATAAGAAATGCTCCAGTTGCTATAACCATCAATGCGATGTTGTAAAATCTTCGATCCTTTAATAGACGTTCTTGATCCTCTTCCTTGAAAAACAAGAGCTCAACACATCGTTCAATGGATCTTGCATAACCATCAAATACAGCAATGGAGGTTCCAAACATGATTGAAAACGCCGCCACAGCAATAATGAAATAACTCCAATTACCTATCGTCATTGTGTACAGCTCTACGACTTTATTGGCAAATCCAGCGCTTCCTGCCGGCATTTCAACGCCTGTCCCGTACATTAGGTAAGTTCCCATGGTTACAAAACAAAGCGATAAGAACGCAGAAATCCAGTAACCAAAATTAAAGTCGAAAAGCGTTTCCTTTAAAGTGGGATGATAGCCAGTTTGTTTTATCCGTTCAATTGTCCACAAACTATTCCAAGTGGAGAGGTCAACTGCGGTTGGCATCCAACCCATCAAGGCAATCGTGAATAAAATCCCCTCTGTGGACCAGACAACAGGAGCTTTGAAACCAACCATTTGTTGACTGGGTCCATTAATCAATGTCAAAACAAAAGCCAATAAGGTAGAAACCAACAAAACAGAACCGATGACTTTTATCATACTGTCCAACAAGTTGTATTTCCCAGCAATCAATATGGCAAGACAAACGATGAACAGAATAATGGTGGTTAGTAATTTGAAATCTGTTAATTTTGAAATGCCAAACAAATTATCCATAAAGCCTGCCGTTACAAATCCAACCGCAGCTGTGATAAAAAACATAGAACAAATCGTCAAAACAAAATAAAAAGCGAGCATCCAGGTACCGATTTTCTTGTAACCATCAATGATGCTTTCTCCTGCGGCATTTGCATACCTGGATCCGTATTCAAAAAAGGGATATTTAAAAATGTTGGCTAAGACAATTGCCCAAACAAGGGCAAATCCGTAACCTGCTCCAGCACGAGTCGATTGCACCAAATGTGAAACTCCAATCGCTGTTGAAGCAAATAATATTCCCGGCCCTAAAGCCTTTAGCCAATTTTTATTACTTTTATTTTCCCCCAAAATTTATTTAGATATTAGATGATAGATTTCAAAAAAGACCATAAACATACCTTTTTACTAAAGATATGCAATTTTAAGATTCCAGACATTTATCTCAAAAACTAATTTTTCCAGACAACATCTAGCGATTAAAATAGACAAAATGAAACTAAATTTATCAGATAAAAACGCCCTTGTTTGTGGAAGCAGCCAAGGCATTGGCAAAGCCTGTGCAATCAAGTTGGCACAAATGGGAGCCAACATTTGTGTTGTTGCTCGAAACAAAGAAAACCTAAAACAAACGCTGGATGAACTTGATAAATCAAAAGGACAAAATCATCAAATGATTGTTGCTGACTTCGATCATCCAAAACAGGTAAAAACAAAAATTGAAGACTTTTTAGAGCATAAAACTTCCCTCATCCACATATTGGTAAACAATAGCGGCGGTCCTCCTGGAGGAGCAATTATAGATGCAAAACCAGCCGATTTCACTTTGGCTTTAAACAGACATTTGATTTGCAATCAAATTCTGGTTCAATCCGTATTAAAAGGTATGCAGATGGAGCAGTTTGGACGAATAATCAATATAATTTCGACTTCCGTCAAAATTCCAATACCCAACTTAGGTGTTTCCAATACCACAAGAGGTGCTGTCGCTAGTTGGGCAAAAAGCCTGTCTAATGAATTGGCAACATTTGGGATAACCGTCAACAATGTTTTACCAGGTTACACCTATACTGAAAGACTAGAAAGTATTATTCAAACTTGGGCTAAAATGAAAGGCATCAGTCGGGATGAAATGGCGGAATCAATGATTAATGCTGTTCCTGCAAAGAGATTTGGGAAGCCTGAAGAAATTGCCAATGTTGTTGGATTCCTTGCAAGCACAGAGGCTGCTTATGTAAATGGAACCAGTATTCGAGTTGATGGCGGTAAAACAGGAAGCATCTAAAATTTTTTTTTAATTACCTTCGTCCTTTGCAGGCATTAGATTGTAAATTTTAGCCATTAAAATGGCTAGACTTGAGCGATTAGCCATTAGATTTTGATAGACAATCCATTTAAAACATTGAAAATTCGGTGTTTCATTGCACAATGCGATCTAATTTCTAAAATCTAGCGTCTGATATCTAGTAGATAATTATCTTCGCTGATACCTAAATTTGTTTTTATTCTTATATAACAATCCAGTATTTAATAAAAGATGTCTAAATTAAAAAATTTCATCAATGGTACTTTTTACGAACCGTTGACCAAAGAATATATAAAAAGCTATAATCCGGCAACGGGTGATCCGTATATGGAAGTTCCATCATCGGGACCTGACGATATCGAAATGGCGGTTAGAGCTGCTTCAAGAGCCTTTCCTACTTGGTCCAACTTTTCTATTGAAAAGAGAGCCAGGATATTGATTAGAATTGCCGATTTGATAGAGCAAAACCTGGAAAAGCTGGCCATAGCAGAATCTGAAGATACTGGCAAGCCGCTTGATCTGGCAAAAACGGTTGACATTCCAAGAGCGGCACAAAATTTCAGATTCTTCGGAACCGCCATTAGGCATTTCTCTTCTGAATCTCATTCAATGGAGGGAGAAGGAATAAATTTCACGCTAAGAAAACCAATTGGAATTGCAGGATGCATCTCCCCATGGAACTTACCATTGTATCTATTCTCATGGAAAATAGCTCCCGCTTTGGCAGCTGGAAATTGTGTCATTGGAAAGCCATCAGAAGTTACACCAAGAACCGCTTATCTTTTATCTGAAATTGTAAAAGAAGCTGGAATGCCAAATGGCGTATTAAACATTGTACACGGGCTTGGACAAAAGGCAGGAAAAGCATTGATTGAACATCCGGAAGTAAAAATCATTTCATTCACTGGGGGGTCTCAAACCGGAATAGAAATTGCAAGAATAGCCGGACCGATGTTAAAGAAGATGTCGCTCGAGCTAGGCGGTAAAAATCCCAACATTATTTTTGCAGATTGTGATTTTGACAAGGCGCTCAACACTTCCATCAAAGCTGCATTTAGAAACCAAGGGCAGATTTGCCTTTGCGGTTCAAGAATATTTGTTCAGGATAAAATTTATGAAAAATTCAAAACAGAATTCGTTGCCAAAACCTATATGATGAAAATCGGTGACCCGATGGACAAAGGAACCGCAATGGGTTCTTTGGTATCAGAAAGCCACTTAAACAAGGTCTTACATTATGTCAATCTTGCAAAAGAAGAAGGTGGAAACATTCTAACCGGAGGGAAGCAAGTTCACCTCAAAGGCCGTTGTGCAAAGGGTTGGTTTATGGAACCAACAGTCATTGATGGACTCCCTTACAATTGCCGAACCAATCAAGAAGAAATTTTTGGACCGGTAGTCACTTTGATTCCCTTCAGCACAGAACAAGAAGTTTTAGAAATGGCCAACAGTGTTGAGTATGGTTTGTCTGCTTCTATATGGACTCAAAATCTAAGCAGGGCACATCAAATGGCGGAAGCGCTAAACGTTGGAATTGTCTGGGTCAATACTTGGATGCTAAGAGATTTAAGGACGCCTTTTGGGGGATCTAAAAACTCTGGTCTTGGAAGAGAAGGTGGCTGGGAAGCACTTCGTTTCTTTACTGAACCGAAGAATGTTTGTATTTCTTATTAACCTGAGTTCGATTATAAAATTCAATTTAAATCAATTTCTAAAGTAAAAATTACCAAATCGTTTTAAAGTGAGTTTTTATTAAAATAGTTAGTCAGAATCAGAAAGAGTTGTCTCTTTTCGCTCGTACTTTTGCTTGATCAAAAGTACCCAAAATCAACGGGGTCGCCCGGCGAGACTTACGTCATTTTTTACGCTTCAGAATCTCCTTAAACCCTAAAAAAAATAAACTCGCAAATCAAACATTTTTTCGATTCAATTGGCCATTCGAAAGTTGGAAAGATTAACTTAAGGGAGGCTCAAACAGAATTTTTTTCTTAACGGATTTAAGAAAATTCTTACGCTAAAATGACAAATGTCCAATTAATCGCTAAATTAAAAATTCTAATTACTTTATCAATTGAATACCAACAAGTTAAAAGTCGAACTCAGGTTATTA
>CALBCY010000065.1 GCA_937927195.1 uncultured Chitinophagales bacterium | reverse complement strand
CCCATCAATTACACTTAAAGAAGCGACCAATGGATTCCTTGGGTTCTCTGGATTCGAAGCATTCTTTAGTTGTATCAAACCTGATGAAGCGCCTGTAGCTGCTTTTTCAAGTGATCCTGTAGATGAGTGCAGTGGCATGGTTCAATTTACTGATGAGTCATCTTTGTTCCCAACTTCATGGGATTGGAACTTTGGTGATGGGAATTCTTCTACTTCATCGAACCCTGAACATCAATACATGGAATCAGGTTCTTACACTGTCACTTTGGTTGCTTCCAATTCAAGTGGATCTTCAGAATCTGAAATGTCAGTAGAGGTGTTTGTATTTTCTCCTGAAATAACAATCCCTGAATCATCACTATTGGAAGAAACTGTTCAGTTCATAGGGGAGACAGGAGATGGCTATGCTTATTCTTGGGATTTTGGAGATGGACTTCAAAACTCTAATGTTTCACCAGAGCATGATTATGATTTTGAAATGGATACGATTGTAACAGTCACCGTTACCGTTACAAATACCAATATTGGTCTAGGTTGTAATGCTATAATTTCACAAGAATTAGCCTTATTCTTAGAAGAACCAATGGATACTATGCCAACAGATACAATGGTTGATACAATGACTTCTTTAATCAATGCAATTGATTACCGCAAATTCAATGTATATCCTAATCCTGCTGGATCATTTGTAAACATTGAATTAGAATTGAATGATAGAAAAGATTTACAAGCAATTTTAACGGAGGTTAGTGGTAAAATACTTTTCACGGATAAGATTTCAAATACGAGTACCTACACCAAACAATTCGATTTGGGACAATATCCTGAGGGCATATATTTCTTAAGGTTGATTGCTGATGATCGTCAATTGGTTAAAAGAATAGTCATTCAACGATAATTGTCAATGGCTAAATAAATTTTTAAAAATACAAGGGTGTTTCGACGAGAAAGTCGGAACACCCTTTTTTTATTGTTTACGGAGTTTTAAGGGAAGGCAATTGTTAAAATGGGCGAAATTTTTACTGATTATCAGTCTTTTATGAAATGTGTTGTGATTTTTTTCTTATAAAAAGTATATATACTAAAAGAAAAAGTTATCTTTGCACTCGAATTTTTCGAAAAAAATAAAATAAATACAGTGGATACTTTAAGCTATAAAACCAAATCGGCAAAAAAATCCGAGGTAGAGAGAAAGTGGCATTTAATCGATGCAGAAGATATGATTGTAGGTAGGATGTGTACTCAAATTGCAAGCATTTTGAGAGGAAAGCACAAACCATCTTACACACCTCACGTTGACACAGGAGATTTTATTGTTGTCATCAATGCCGAGAAAATTCGTTTCACAGGTAAGAAAATGACGGATAAAGTTTATTTGAGATATACAGGTTTTCCTGGTGGTCAAAAAGCTGAAACTCCAATGTCTTTTTTAGCGAAAAGACCAGGAGCTGTGATTGAGAATGCTGTTAGAGGGATGTTGCCAAAGAACAGATTGGGTCGTCAGATGTTCAAGAAGATGTTCGTCTATGCTGGTCCTGATCACAAGCATGCTGCTCAAAGTCCAGTACAATTAAAATTTGATTAATTAATCTAATAGTTTATACAATACCTTATGAGTTACATTAATGGCGTAGGTAGAAGAAAAGCGGCTGTTGCCAGGGTTTTTATTAAGCCCGGAAGTGGTAACATTACCGTTAACAAAAGAGAATTTAAAGATTTCTTTTCTATAGAAGTTCACCAAATGGCTGTAATAGAACCTTTACAAATTCTAGAGGCTGCTGATCAGTACGATGTTTACATCAACGTAAATGGTGGTGGAGTTAAAGGTCAAGCAGAGGCTGCACGTCTTGGCTTGGCAAGAGCTTTGGTAAAAGAAGCTACTGAGCAAGGCAGAACAGTTACAGTTGAACAAAACGGAATGGATGTGGAGCTTAACGAAGTTAAGCACAAACTAAAAACTGTTAAAGGAGACATGCTTACCCGTGATGCTAGAAAAGTGGAAAGGAAAAAGCCAGGTTTGCGTAAAGCCAGAAAAGCTGCCCAGTTCAGTAAGCGTTAATCAATTCGAAAACAATCTCAAATTAGAAATATGTCAAATTTGACTAATAAAGAACTTCTTGATGCTGGTGTTCATTTCGGACACCTTAGAAAAAAATGGAATCCTAAAATGGCTCCTTATATTTTCATGGAGCGTAAGGGAATTCACATCATAGACCTTAATAAAACTATCAAATCTTTGGAGGCAGCTGGAAATGCTATGAGAAACATAGCACGCTCCGGTAGAAAAATCCTTTTTGTTGCTACAAAAAAGCAAGCCAAAGACATGGTAAAGGAATATGCTACCAAAGTAAACATGCCTTTCGTTACAGAACGTTGGTTGGGTGGGATGTTAACCAACTTCTCGACTATCCGTAAATCTGTAAAGAAAATGCAGAGCATCAATAAAATGATGGAAGAAGACAGCATCACAAAGAAAGAAAAGTTGATGCTAAGTCGTGATAAAGCAAAAATGGACAGAGTATTAGGTGGTATAGCTAATCTTAACAGAGTTCCAGGAGCAATTTACATAGTAGATATTACTTACGAACACATTGCATTGGCTGAGTCTAGAAAATTAGGATTAACTACTTTCGGAATGGTAGATACCAATTCGGATCCTTCAACTGTTGATTTTGCAATTCCTGCAAATGATGATGCTTCTAAATCTATTGAATTAATCACATCATACTTAACCAACTGCATCCTTGAAGGAATTCAAGAAAGAAAGTCAGGTAAATTTGAGGATGAAAGTGAAGGTGCAGATACAGAAGGTACTAGCAAGAGACCTAAAAGAACAAGAAGCCGTAAGAAGAAAGTTGACGGACCTTCTGTTCAAGAAGAGGTTGTGGAAAGTGCTGTAGAGCCTCAAACTCCTGAAGCAGAGACGAAAGAAGAAGCGAAAGGTGATGCTCCTGCAGAATAGCCTTAATCAGCAATTCCTGCATAATTATTAGAGATAACAAATCTGTAAATTTTAAAAAAGAATATTATCATGGCAATAAGTGCATCAGATGTAAAGAAACTAAGAGAAATGACCGGCTCTGGGATGATGGATTGTAAGAAAGCTTTAACAGAGACAAACGGAAATTTTGATGACGCAGTAGATTACCTTAGAAAAAAAGGTCAAAAGGTTGCTGCTAAAAGAGCTGATAGAGACGCAACCGAAGGAGCTGTCATCGCTCTTGCAAATTCTAACAAAGGGGTAGTTGTATACCTTACTAGTGAAACTGACTTTGTTTCTAAGAATGAAGACTTCGTTCAGTTTGCTCATAAAATAGCCAACACTGCTTTGGAGCATTTTCCAGCTTCTGCTGAAGAATTAAATTCTTTGGAAATGGATGGCAAAGCAATCTCTGACCATTTGTTAGAGTATGTTGCTAAAATTGGAGAAAAAATCGAAATCGGAAACTACGACCGTTTGGAAAGTGAAATGGTTGTTCCATATATCCACGCTGGAAATAAGATCGGAGTTTTGGTTGGAATGAACCAGCAAGGTGAAAATGGTAAAGCGACCATCGGAAGAGATGTTGCAATGCAAATTGCAGCTTTGAACGCCGTAGCAGTTGACGAATCTGAAGTTTCTCAAGAAGTAATTGATAGAGAATTAGCGGTTGGCCGTGAAAAAGCTATCGAAGAAGGAAAACCAGAACACATTGTTGACAAAATTGCTCAAGGAACTTTGAGAAAGTTCTTCGAGGAAAACACACTCTTGAAACAAAAGTTTGTAAAAGACAGTTCTAAAACTGTTGAGCAAGCATTGAAGGAAATTGATCCGGATTTGCAAATTACCGGATTCAAAAGAGTAGGTTTAGGAAAATAAAAATTTTAAAAGAGCATCATTGATGCTCTTTTTTTTTGCGCTGGTGTTTAAAAGAACTACTAGAATGAAACTTTCTTGATTCACAATTGTAAATAAAATTATAAGTATGAAATATATGTGATTCAGTTTTAGTAAAAATTTAAACCGAATTACTATTTTACTTTTCTCATCATCACTTTAAAATATTGAAATGGAATTTCGCTATAATAGGGTATTGTTAAAATTAAGCGGTGAAGCCTTACTTGGAAACCAAGCTTATGGTATTGATCCTGAACGTGTGCAACAATATGCAAAGGAAGTGCATAACATTGCTAATGCTGGAGTTGAAGTCGCCATCGTTATTGGTGGTGGAAATATATACCGAGGAATAAATGCAGAAAAAACTGGAATTGACAGAGTTTCAGGCGATTATATGGGCATGCTCGGAACAATCATTAATGGGGTTGCCCTACAAAATGCTCTTGAAAAAGAAGGTTCATACACTAGATTAATGTCTGCACTTTCAATCAATACAGTTTGCGAAGATTATATCCGACGACGTGCCATTCGCCACCTTGAAAAAGGAAGAATTGTAATTTTTGTTGCAGGAACTGGTAATCCGTATTTCACAACCGATACAGCAGCCTCTCTAAGAGCTGTTGAAATGGAAGTTGATATTATCCTCAAAGGAACCCGTGTAGATGGAATATATTCTTCTGATCCTGAAAAGGATGAAACAGCAACCAAATATGAGGTCATTACTTATAATGAGATATTTGACAAAGAGTTGAAAGTTATGGATCTTACAGCCTTTGCTATGAGTAAGGAGAATAAAATACCAATCAGAGTGTTTGATATGAACAAGGTTGGAAATCTTCAGAAAATTGTGGAAGGTGAAAATGTCGGAACCCTGGTAACTAGTTGAAAACGATAGCATTCGATTTGTTTAAATGTGAATGCAATAGGTTTGTTTGAATTAAACCTTTCCGCCATTTTCAACTCTAGAAATTGTTAAGAAAGGAAACCTTTCAGTTCGGAATCTACCAGTTTTATAATAAAATGTTCAAAAACTTTATCTTTGCAACCTGGATACCTTTACTGGAACTAATCCGTTCAATGATTTATAAAGAAAAACAAAAGTTATGATTTCAGAAGACGCCAAAGTTTTTATTAACAAAGCAAATGTAGAAATGGATGCTGCCATTGAGCATTTGATCGAGGAATTGGCAAAAGTTAGAGCCGGTAAGGCAAGTCCCGCTATGTTAAATGGGATTATGGTTGATTATTATGGTTCACCAACACCGCTAACCCAGGTTGCAACTGTCAGTGTGCCAGATGCTAGATCATTAAGCATCAAACCATGGGAGAAATCTTTGTTACAGGAGATCGAAAAGGCTATTTTTGGTGCAAACCTTGGTCTTACACCTCAGAATGATGGTGAAAATGTTCGAATTAACATTCCTCCTGTCACTCAGGAAAGAAGAAAAGAACTGGCCAAACAAATAAAAAGCGAAGGCGAAAATGCCAAGATAAGCCTTAGAAACATCCGTAAATCAGGGAATGATTCAATAAAACAGCTTGGAAAAGATGGCATGTCAGAAGATTTGGTTAAAGACGCAGAGTCTGAAATTCAAAGAGTTACCAACACTCATTCAGAAAAAATTGACAAAATTGTTAAGCTAAAAGAGGAAGAAGTCCTAACTCTTTAGTATCTTACGATTCTTAAATACGCTATTTAAGCTAAGTCTTGGACAGGCTTTTGGATAGATAATCACATAAACTGTTCAAAATTAAATAAACGGAGCGATCGGCAACTCATTAGAGTTGCCGATTTTTTTTTGCCCAATCTATAAGTTTTTGGCTGTATTTAAGACTCTTTAGACGCTTGTTGCCATTTTTGTTTATCGAAAATAGGATGAATTTTCATAA
Source organism: uncultured Chitinophagales bacterium (assembly GCA_937927195.1). Lineage (GTDB taxonomy): Bacteria > Bacteroidota > Bacteroidia > Chitinophagales > UBA2359 > JAHDGP01. The sequence continues at coordinate 3,148 of CALBCY010000065.1, read as the reverse complement.
AGGTTAAAATAAAAAAACTATGTTTCAATATTAATTAAATAATAGATCTTATCTGTAACTCACATTTAATACCGTCGTAATATTTGATAAGAACGATTATTCTCCCTCCTAATAATTCTTTCTATTTGCCTACTATACTCTTTACTGCATTTTCAATCTAACTAGGCTTTTTGTGATTTATTCAATCAATAAAAGCTATGAAATTTTACAAAACCAATTGCATTGCCATTCTGGCAATGACTGCACTTCTATGTTTTAGTTTAAATGCTCAAGATGACAATTGTCTTCAACCTATTGATTTAGCAGGTTGGGATTCATACGGTCAAGGCACCTGGACAACTTCTGATACCAACGGTGATGGTACCGATGAACGGGTAAATCAAACAATCAACGGACAGCCTACATTCTTTATGAGCGATGATACATTGCTCAATAATACTTTTTCTGGAACCTTTGAAGTACAAACAACATCTGATGATGATTGGATGGGTTTTGTCATGGGTAGCGCTGATTGTAATCTTGGAGACTGTGCAACTTGGGATTTTTACTTGGTTGACTGGAAACAGGGGAATCAAAGTTGTGCAACAGAAGGATTCCGTCTGATGCGGGTTCAAGGTTGCGGAAACAATATGTGGTGTGCAACTGGGCCTGGTATAACCATTCTTGACACCAATCAAGGACCGGGAACTGGCTGGGCAGATAATACCACCTACACTTATGAGATAACTTATACTGCTTCGACAATTACTGTCAAAATTGATGGAGTTACAGTTTTAAACACCACTGGTACTTATCCAGCAGGATGCTATGGCTTTTATAATTATTCTCAATCCAATGTTCAATATACGATAAATCCTCAACCGGTAAGAGTTACCATTGACGATGTTATTTCTACCGATGTTTCTTGTTTTGGTGGAAGTGATGGAAATGCATTTGCAGATCCTAAAAATGGAACAGCTCCTTATGAGTTTTTATGGTCAGATGGTCAAAATACCCAAACTGCTGTTAATTTGTCAGCTGGTTATTATGAAGTTGAAACTACTGATTTTTATGGTTGTACTGCAACAGCAGGAATCAACCTGTATCAACCGGAAGAGCCTCACTTTATTTTAAATACAATCCCTCAATGTGATGTAAGTGCAGTGGATGGAACTGGTACAACCACACTTGACCTTTCTCAATCTATCTTCAATTTTCCAAGTACAGTCCAATATGAATTTGATTTGGACAACAATGGTTCTTATGAAATAGACAATGGTAACAATCCTATTTATGACCATACATTCCAAAATTGTGGTGATAAAATTGTCAATTTCAGAATTACAGAGAATTCAATCTGTACTTATGAATATTCACAATGTGTGTTCATTCCATGTGCTCCAGTTTGTAGTGTCCCAAATCTGCAAAGAATTTGTTTGGGTGACCAAGTAGAGTTAAATGGTTCTTTTACTGACCAAAATCTTTCTTGCACACTTCAACCTGAAGTTTATGGAAACCCTACAAATCTATCAGGAACGCTCCAAATTTCTGGTGATGTCATGGGGCGACCAAACAATTGTGGCCTTGCAGTTGGAGCAGCGGATCATCCTTATCTTGTCAATACATTTACTATTGAAAATAGTGGAAATTATAACATTTCTTCAGAACAATTAGGATACGATGGTTGGATAATGCTTTACGAAGATGTTTTTAACCCTTCAAATCTTGCTCAAAACTGTTTGGCTTTTGATGATGATTTTGATACAGGAAGTGGCCTTAATCGTGGATCCAGAATAGAGAATGTTTTTCTAGAAGCATGTAAAACTTATATCATTATAAATACAACTCTAACAGGCGGTGTGTCTGGTGGAACGGCTATTACAACAGTTCAGTCTGTTGCTACAGGCACCAATGTAGATGTTTATGCATCTTGCACCAATCCAGTAACAACTACTTCTCCAAACTTTCAGGCTGATTGGGTTTCTGGTTCTGATTTTATTGATGATACAAACAATTCCAATCACATTACTGCAGAACCTTCTTCTCCAGGTACGCATGTTTATATTTATGAAATTACTGATTTGGAAACAGGTTGCAAATATGAATGTCCAGTCAGTGTTCAAGTAATTGATGAGCCAGAACCAGCTCTTGATGTGCCTGATCAATTATGTTCAGGAGACGATCCATTAACGCTGAGTGATTACATTACCAGCAATAATGTAACAAGCAGTTCTTCTTTTACTGTAAATGCTGCAAATAGTAATATATTTAATCCGGCTACCGTTGGAGTTGGACAACATACGATTGCTTATACTGAATGTATTAGTTTTGGTGGCACGAACTGTTGTCAAACTGTTGAGCAAATAATAGAAGTAATAGCAGGAGGTGATGCTGCATTTAATCCCATCGGTTTTGTCTGCCAAGGAACAAGTATTGACCTAGATGCTTTAATTACTGGAGACGCTGGAGGAGTATTCACAGGAACCGGTGTTCAATCCTTAGGAGGAGGGCAATATGTTTTTAATTCAACGGGACTTTCAGGAAACTATTCCATAAACTATACTGTTGGAAATGCACCTTGTCAAACCAGTTTTACACAAACGGCGACGGTCAGTCCGACTGCCGATGCAAGTTTGCAAAATCAAACAATTTGCGCTTCACCATCTTTGCAATATAATTTGGAAGGTCTGTTTAATGGCGCTAATGCAGGTGGAACTTTTACTTTGACAGGTGGAAGTGGTACTGGAAGTGTTTCAGGAAATACCCTCTCTTATGTAATGCCATCTGGTTCTGGAACTTTCAATATTAGCTATGAAATAGGTTCTAATCCTCCTGGAGGAGCTTGTCAGGATTCTGGTACTGCTACATTGACTATAACAGAAGCGCCAATGCCTTCATTTGACTTGCCTGGTTTTGTATGTGCTGGCTCTCCAAATATAGCTTTAGCTTCCTTAATTACGAGTACCACAAATGGCAATGCTGCTCCAACTTTCACTTTGCTAAGTGGTCCGGGCTCTGTTGCAGGAAATACTTATACAGTTCCGGCAGCCGGTGCAGCTACTGGTTTTGCTAGTATCCGTCTAACAGAAACTATAGGTACTTGTACTGAAACTTGGGATGAAATTATTGAAATAATCGATGGCGGCGATCCATCTCTTTCAAGCAACAG
>CALBCY010000064.1 GCA_937927195.1 uncultured Chitinophagales bacterium | reverse complement strand
AATTGGTTTGTACTGTTGATTAGAATAAATGGCTATAAGTTTACCAAATAAAGGCTATAAACAACAAAAATCGAATTCTGAAAAACAATTTAGTGAACAAATAAATAGACTATTTGTTATAATTTTATAACAAGTGAAATTGGAACTTTTAAACGATATTGATATTATTAAAGAGGTCCTCTCTGGAAACAAAGCCTCTTTTAAATTGCTCTATCAGCGATATGCGAGGAAACATATGCTTACCTGTTTGAGGTATGTTAAGATCAAATCAGATGCGGAAGATTTATTGCAAGAATCGTATATTAAAATTTACAAGGACTTAGGACAATTTGATGAGGGGAAAGCTAAGTTTGGAACTTGGTCAAATAGAATAGTTATAAATACTTGTTTGATGAAATTGCGGAAAAAGAATATTTTTAAAGACTTTCGAGAATTGTTCGAGGGCAGTAAAGAAGTTTTAATCGAAGCAAACGCAGTTGATCATCTTAGTTTACAGGAATTAACTAATCTAATTTTACAATTACCAAAAGGATATCGAACTGTATTCAATATGTATGTAATAGATGGTTTTACCCATCAGGAAATCGCGGAATCATTAAACGTTTCTGTTAGTACTTCCAAATCTCAACTAATGAAGGCAAAAAAAGCACTACAAAATCACTTAAAGCCCAGAGACTATTCTCTGTTTATGAGCTATGCATGATGATAAAAAAATAAGAGATGCTTTTAACAAGTCTTCGTTTGAAAATGAAGATTGGTTACAACCACCCGATTTTGTTTATGACAAAATTGAGGAGGAGTTGTTCCCCGAAAAGAAGAAAAATAGAAAATTCTTTTGGTGGTTCTTCTTTGGCTTTGTTTTGCTGTTTGGATCTTATTTGACCTATAATTTATTGTCTGGTTCCAATTCGGTTATTGATTCTCCTTCTAGTGAAATTCTTGCTGAAAATTTAAATACAGAAACAAATATTTCAAGCTCGAACCTACTAGAGGCAAATGAGCAAATCTCAGCTGGTAAATCTACAGCGGCATCTGATGACAAAGAAGAAAGCATTAAGGATGGAATGTTGGATGAAACATTGGATGAAACATTGGATGAAACATTGAATGAAACATTGAATGAAACGTTGAATGAAACGTTGAATGAAAGAAACTCTGACCTTTCAAATGTAAAAATTGCTGTTGATAATGAAACTGCTTTGAATCAAACAGGTTCTCAAATTTCGACTAAGCGTCAAGTCAAGCATGAAGTCAAGCATGAGGTCGACCGCGAAAAATTAACAGAAAAAAATGAAGAAATTCTTGGGATGGATGAAAAGCATGCCCTGAACTCATTCCCTTCCAGAACTTCAACTTCAACTTCGGATGAGAAGTCAAATGAATATTTTACCAAAGAAAGGCCCAATAAAAACACTTCTAACAATGGTTCAAGTTCTTTTGCAGAAACAAAAAATGAAGAGTTCATTGATTCAGAAGCCCAAAAATCTGGTTCTGATTCCTTCCAAGAAATTACTTCGATCAATTCTGAAGAAAGTGAATCATCAACAGATAATAATTCAAACTTCTTTTTGAAGGAGAATGTTATAGAGAATGAGCAGTCAGCTTTTCATCCATCTTTGCAATCTTTGCAAGGAAAAACTTGGGGGCAAATTTCACCATTGCAAATAAACGCAGTGGAGGAAGAATCTTCTGACAATAAACTGGATTTGCAAAATCTATTGGCGATCACTCCAAATGAATTGTTAGTCGATAATCAGAAGGAACAGTTAATAAGAACAGATTCTTTGATTGGTGCTCTTGTGAATCCGCACAGAATTGATGCTTGGCAAATTGGTTTGGAAGCTGGTTACAGCCTGTGGAGTTTGTCTTTGAACAATAATTATCAGACAGCATTGCAAGGAGCAGATTTTACACACAGTAAAGCCAATGGTTTTTTCGCAGGCATCAATGCTTCGAAAAGTATTTCACCCATACTAAAACTCAATGCTAATTTGACCTTTGAAAGAGTCAGTTTCGAATCAGGCCACAATTCAATTGTTAATTACGATCCAAGCACTGAAAACGCAGAGGGAGTGAATACTTTTGACCTGACAATGGCGACTCCAATAGGTTTCCTTGAATCCAATATAAACTTGAAAAATACTGAAACCAATCTTGATGTTCCGAAAGATGTGGTGCTTGATCTTAGCAACAAACACATTGCCTCCAATTTGGATTTTGGATTAGGTTTGACCATCCAGGCCATTGATAAAGGAAAGATCAATGTAGGTTTAGACCTGGGTCTTGGGCTTAACTACTTATTGTCCCTTGAAAACGATTTTTACAGTTTTACTCCAAATGAAAATACTTTCGAAGGACAAGGTTCTTCGTTGGTTTCCAATCAATCAGACATTAATAAAACCAGGCCATATTTCATGAGCGGCTTGAATGTACTTTTTGGTCTAAATACAGGCAGTCAAATTGGTTTTGCCTATAGTTTTAAGCAAGATGTCGTTCCACTTTATCAGTTTGGAGATTATAGTACTTTGCTTTCGAGGCATGGAGCTTCGGTGAGATGGTTGAAAAGGTTTTAAGAATTTTTAGATCCTTGTGCTTAAATTAGCAAGTAAAAAAAATGTAAGTGCAAAGAGTAAAAGTAGGATCAGTACTCCTTCAATGCTATGATTTTTTAAGTTGATCCTTTTTACGTCCCTCAATTAAAATTCACCCATTCCAATTGCGCTTCATGAAAATCATTTATGAAGTTAGGTTTGTCCCACATTTTTTCCAA
>CALBCY010000063.1 GCA_937927195.1 uncultured Chitinophagales bacterium | reverse complement strand
GAAGATATTATAATTAGTTTTTGTTAATATAGTTTGTCATATTCAGCAAGAGTTGTCGCTTTTTGCTTGACCTTTTTCTTGATAAAAAGGTCTAAAAATCAAGGACTTATGTCACAGCGCCGGCTGCCCGGTTTTTAACGTAAATAAATCTCCTTAAATCCTAAAAAAAATAAACTCGCTAATCAAACAATTATTACGTTTGATTGGATAATTTTAGAGATAAAGATAAATTTCAAGTAGGCTCAAACAGAATTTTTTTCTTAACGGATCTAAGCAAATTCATTCACTAAAATGACAAATGTCCAATTATTCGTCAATTAAAGAAAGTTATTGCTTTTTATTAACTATATCAATTAGTTAATAATCGAACTCAGGTTCTTAGCAATTGAAACAAAAATCACACTATGACTAGATTACACAAAATCTATTAAATATTCCTCGAAAGGAATGATCGAATATTGCGATTGGATTGATGGCTCGATTAACGGGGCCTTCTAGCGATTGAAATGGCCGATCTTGCGAAGGTTGGTATTACAATTAGTCTATGAGTAATTTTTTCATCTTGTGAAATATTTCATTATTGGGATAAGTACCACTGAAGATTGGAGAACCAGGGCCTTGAGAAAAAACTGGAACCATGACAGCAGTATGATAGGTAGAACTCCAATTTGCTTCTATTTTTTTCTTTCTAAGTGAACCTGGATTAATTGCCAATCCACCTGTTTCATGATCAGCTGTTATGACCAATAAAGTATTGGGATCATTTTCTATAAAATTGAGTACTTCACCGATTGCATTGTCAAAATCGATCATTTCTTCAATTACATAGTCAATTTCATTGGCATGGCCACCCCAATCTATTTGAGAGCCTTCAATAAGCATGAAAAAGCCGTTGGGATTTTGATTTAGGTTTTCAATCATTGGTTTTACCATTTTGGGCAAATAATCTCTTCCTTCTGAAACCCTTTTGGGATCGCCCTTTGCGGTAAAAGCAGCAATCTTTTTATTTGACCAATCTATTTGGCTGAGAGAAGTGGTGGAATCGATTACTTGGAATGAATTAGACTTAAGGCTGTCCAATAAATTAAGACCATCTGCTCTTTCCTGAAAATATTGCTGCCCTCCCCCAATCATAACATCGATTGGAGAATTGAACATGTCACAAGCTATGTCTTCATAGCTCTGTCGTGATTCTTGATGGGATAAAAAGGAAGCTGGAGTCGCATGGACAACAGTTGAAGAAACCAACAAACCTGTTGACTTTCCTTTAAAGGCTGCTAGTTCCATTATTGAAGTTATGCTGCTTTTATTAACATCTACGCCGATGGCACCATTGAAAGTTTTTTCACCACAAGCGATGGCTGTTGCAGCGGCGGCAGAATCGGTAATCATATTGTCTGCGGAGGCTGTTTTGCTTAAACCTGTAATGGGCAATTTTTCAATATTAAATTTATAGCCTGCTTTATAAATTGCGGAAGTAATTTGACTGAATCCCATTCCATCACCAATCATGAGGATTATGTTCTTAGGTGTTGTAGGATTTGTATCAGGTTCACTCTTTACCTCTGATTCTCTTGGCTTTAGAGAAAAATTTAAGAACAGAACAAGAATAAAAAACAATACCGTTAAAATGGAATATTTAAATTTCATAGTAAATAATTTTCACAACAATCTAATTTTGTTGCCAGGTATTGGCTTCAGAATCCCCTTCAATTCCAAGGATAATAAAGCCATAGCAGTTATGCTAAAATTTAACTCTGATTTATGTTTAAGTTCATCAATATTTAGTTCCTGATTTTCTTCAAACAAATCCATAATGTGCATTTCATCAGCAGATAAATCGAGGAATAATTTTCTTTGAATTGTATTGGGTTTTTCATCATCCCAGCCAAGAACTTTTTTGACGTCCATACCATTCTCCACCATATGCGCCACCTCAGTTTTTATCAACAAGTTACAACCACTTGAAAATTTATCAATAGCTCTACCGGGAACAGCCATAAGGGTCCTCTGGTAGGAGTGCGCCTGATAAGCGGTGATCATTGAACCACCCGACAAACCCGTTTCGACAACCAAAGTTGCATCGCTGATTCCGGCTATGATTCGATTTCTACGTGGAAAATTCTCTTTGTCAGTTCTTCCCTCTGAAGCAAATTCTGTCAAAAGTCCACCATTTTCTAGCATTCGATTTGCTGTTTTCCGATGAACGGCCGGATAGATTTTATCAAGTCCATGGCCACATATCCCTAAGGTAGCTAAATTATTTTCAATGGCTGATCTGTGTGCTAAAATATCAACCCCATATGCCAAACCACTGACAATCAAAACATCAAGGCTGGCCAATTCTTCTATTATAGAAGAAATGATGTCTCTTGAATAAGAAGTTGCTTTTCTTGTTCCAATAACCGCCAAAACCTTATTTTGGTTGGCAATAAAATTTCCTTTGCTGTATAACAATGCAGGACCATCTTTGCATTCTGTTAAACGAATTGGATAAGTTTTATCCAGAAAAAACAGCACTTCGATGCCGTTTTTTTCAACGAATTTAAATTCTTTTTCAGCCTTAGAAATGTAGTTCTTTGCTATAATTTCCTTTGCCATTTTGGGACCGATTCCAGGTACATCCATTAATCGGGATTTGTTGGCTTTAAAAATTTCACCAACACTTCCACAATACCCAACCAAATTCTTAATGCTTACTGCTCCTATGGAAGGAATCAGGCTCAAGGCAATCCTGTTGAATAACTCAGTTGAGTTAATTATACTTTTTTCTGACATTTGACTGTGTTTAATTTTCGGTTTATAAAAGGGTGGATTAATCGTTAATTCATTCATCTTTATTAAATTTGCTGTTTATCAAGGAGTTAAAACAATTACAAACAATCATTGAATAACAAATGATTGTAAATCCAAGCCAGGCTAATTATGATGTTTGTAAAAAAAATCACATTCATAATATTATTTGTTTCAATTAGTTGTTCTATTCTAGGCCAAGTTGATGTCAATTTTAGTTATGATCCATTGTGTGCACCCAATACCTATAGATCTCCGCAAAACCCATATTATTGGGGAAATAAATCGGAGAAAAGTACTGCATGGCAACAAGATGTTCATTACAGCATTAAAGCAAAACTCGACGAAAATCAGAATCGAATTGATGGAATTGCGAAGGTTACCTACTGGAATAATTCCGAAGACAGCATTTCGCAAGTCTTTTTTCACCTTTTTCAGAACAGTTTTTTAGAAAATTCTTATAAAAACTTATATTTAAAAAGCATTGGAAAGCCCGCAAACACTGAGGAATTTTTAAAAAAAGGCATCGAAATAAAAGATTTTCGAATTTTTGTCGGAAAAAGTTTTTCCAGACCAGTCTTTGAAGTGGATAAGAGCATTTTGAAAGTTGACCTTTCAAGTCCTTTACGACCTAATAGTTTCATTGTTTTTTCTATTAATTTTACTACCTATTTTGATAAATCCAAAGAAGTTGTTCCTTGTGAAGTGTTTGAGGAAGGAGGCAATAAAGTTTTCAAAGCTGCAAATTGGTATCCTAAAATTTGTCGATACGATGTCAAAACTGGTTGGGAATCCAATCAGTATTTAGGACTAAATAGTGCTGGAACATTTGGCGCCTATGATGTTCAAATAGAAACTCCAATTGATTATGTAACCGAAGCCACAGGATTCAACAGCGAAAATCCAAATTTCAATGATCCTTTTAAAAGCAATAGCACTGGATCCTCTTCGAGTAACATTTGGAATTACCATGCAGAAAATGTCAATGATTTTGTCTTTGTTAGCAGTCCAAATTTTGAACGTAAAAGTATAAATTCAAAGAAGAAAAAAATAGTTTACTTAAATCAAAAACACAACAAAAGCAATATCGATTCAAGCTTGTTTTACTTATATTCAAGCATTGATTTTATGGAGCATTATTTAGGAAGGATTTCACAAAACAAATTTGTAATCAGTGACATTTCGGATACCGACTCCCACCCTATGATGTTGTTTATTAGCGGCGAACACAAGAACAATAAAGAATTGATTTGCAAGTTGGTAAGCGACCAATGGCTCTCTTCAATGATGATTTTAGATGAAGAAAAAAACATGCTATTAAAGGAAGGTTTGTCTCTGTATTTATGCTCCAAAATACTTAACAAAATAAGTAATAGTGAGTTAAAAACCCCTGAATTGAATGCAGGTTTGACACATTCCATTTCTAATAACTTAGGGCTACAAATATTGAACAGTCCCGAAACAGCAAGAAGCAATTTACAACTTAGAAGTTACCAATTATTTCTCCAACTAGAATGCATATTGGGGGAGGAAAAACTACTTCATTCCATTAAAACTTTTTTCACAAAATGGCGATTTGAAAGACCTTTCGTTAGTGATTTAATAAGTAGTTTAAACAGACAAAACAATACTGATTTCACAGAATTATTCCGTCAATGGACTGTGGAAAATTCTTCTTTAGAATATCGAATTGAAAGCGTGTCTTTGTATGCAAATAGTTCAAAAAACAATACGATAAAAATAAAACGAATTGGGAACATTTCAATGCCGGTCACTATACTAATTGAATCTAAAACAAATCAAGCATACAAATTTTGTATTCCTGCAGGAAACTTGCCCGTAGATAAAGAAGCTCAAGTATTACCTGTTTGGTTAGGCTTTGGTGATTTCAATAGAGAATATTCTTTTACTTGTAAAATAGAAGGAGGAATAAAACGCATAGTGTTAGATCCCGATGAGAAGATGTTGGATATGGATCGAAGCAATAATTTTTGGTCTGAGGAATAGATTTAAGCTTTTGGCCGTTGGCTGTTGGCCTTTAGCTTTTTGCTTTTTGCTTTTTGTGAGTTTCAAGTCCTTTGCTGTTGGCATTAGGCTGGGAGTATAAATACCTATTAAAGTAAGGAAGTAAAAAATCCCTCTCTTGCCTGCAAGAGAGGGATTTTTAATATTATTATTTAATCCAAAAGTAGAAAAAAAAGTAGAAAAAAAAATTATTTTAATCTTCTAACAATCCTGAAAGCTGCATGGCTCTGATCATTCTTGTCACACCAATTCCGCCTCCAGATCTTGGGAAGAAATCATGAGAAAGAAATTCTTCTAATTCAGCATCTACTCTTTCTTGTCCGAATAGATCGTAAAGCTTTTGAGCATATGCTCCATCTTCGATGGTCTTGAAGCATTCACGCATTTCATCAGGATTGCAGCTTCTTTCGGCTGAACCAATGGTTTCCTGACCGTGCATGATCACATCCACTTTGTTAGCAATGGTTGAATCTTCATCGTTTCTCTTCATATTCCAGAATGGACTGGTGTATTCAGGGAAGTTTTTAAGGAAAAATACAGGACCATGCTCCTCACTTAACTTTGCTTCGTCTTTGTTCTGCAATTCTCTCGTTTCATAATTAGCAGCAACATTCACATAATCATCTCCTGGGAAAGAATCTTTTGATCCAAATCCTAGAAATTCTAAAAGTTCTTTTTCCAATTTTATCATAGCATCTAATCCTCCATGACATTCAAACTCGAACATTGGAAAAATTAAACAATGGCGACCTGGAACTGGATTGGGCTCATTTCTATAACTTGTACTCACACAGAAAAAACCTGGTACTTCAGGTCTAGTTAGTAATTCATACTCCAACCACATTTGTCCTGTTTGTGGCAATGGCCAAACCTGATCAATGTAATTGTAAGTAGCAATTGTATGTGGGTCTTCACAGGCAGCCATGATACTCAATCTGTTCTGAGTATGGACTTCCTGAAAACCTTTTTGCTCAAAAAAAAGCCTCATCTTTTTCGTTACTTGCGAAAATTGATGAGGCTCAATCAATGGAAAAAATGTTTTGTCTACTTTCTCCTTGTGTCTTTTGTTCAACGGCACTGCTAATGACATAAAATATAAGTTTTAAAAATTATTAGATAATAAAATGGATATTCAAGAACTATTATAATTTGTAAGCTATCTGCTAAATTAATTTCTCAAATCTCTTTCATTTTTTCCTATCCTCAAAACATTTATTAAAACTTAATTTATAATTTATAAAACTAACATTCACTTAACATTAAATTAATGTATTAATTTAATGTTACCTTTAAATTCATTTAATGTTTTGTACCCTTTACTTTGCATCAATTCTTTTAACTCCGATTCGATTCTTTCAAAACAGTTGATTCCTTCTCGCATGAATTGAGTTCCAATTTGAACAGCATCCGCCCCACATAAGATGTGCTCGAAAGCATCCATTCCTGTCTTTATACCCCCACAGCCAATCACTGAAATTTCCTTTTTAAGCAACTCTCTAAACTTTCTTACATTCGCTAAAGCAGTGGGTTTGATGTAATCTCCTCCAATCCCTCCGAAGCCATTTTTGGGTTTGATCACTACAGATTCAGTTTCAACATCAATGACCAAACCATTGCCTATGCTGTTTATGCAAGTAACGAATGACAAAGGATATTCATTCAAAATATCGGCCATTGAATAGAAATGAATCAAATCGAAATAAGGGGGAAGTTTGACACCAAGTGTTTTTTTATTGATCTTAAACACTTCCTCCAATACTAGCTTAACTTGCTGAAAATCATAGCCAGTCTGCGGTTTACCCGGAACATTAGGACAAGATAAATTGAGTTCAATAGCTGTCACTTCCTTATTTTCATTCAGCTTTTTTATGATGCAAAGATTCTCTTCTAAACTGAATCCAGAGACAGAAACAAAATATGGCTTTTCATATTTTAGCAAAGAGCTGGCTAGTGAATCATAGTACAGATATCCTTTGTTTGGAAGTCCCATTGAATTGATGCTTCCCAATTCATTTTCGAAATATCTGGGGCTCGGATTTCCTTTGTGTTCTTTTAATGTTGAACTTTTACTAAGGATTGCGGCTGAGTGACTTAAGCCCAAATCATTTAGATGTTCAACTGTTGTACACAATGGACCAGAGGCATTGTACAAACAAGATTTTAATTCTATTCCAGAAATATTTGTTGATACAGAAACTTCGGACATTTGATAAAATTTAAATTATTCTTTCTAGTATTGCAGCACAAATGTAAAATAATCCTGAATGGAAAAGCGAAAATTAATTCTTAATCTTTTTGAAATTGGAATTATTCAATTTGGATCTTTCACTTTAAAAAGTGGAATTCAATCCCCCTTTTATATAGATTTTAGACGGTTGGTTTCTTATCCTAATTTGTTAAAGCAAGTAGGTTTAGAATTGGGAAAATTGATCGATAAAAGTCAGTTCGATTTTATTTGTGGAGTTCCCTATGCTGCTCTTTCTCTGAGCACTACGATCTCTTTAGAACAGAACATTCCAATGCTAATCAAAAGGAAAGAAGCAAAGAAGTATGGGACAAAAAAGCAAATTGAAGGTGTCTTTGAAGCCAATCAAACCTGCTTAATTATTGATGATACAATTACAAGTGGAATCAGTATGCTGGAAGTGGCTGATGCTTTGAAAACAGAAGGACTGAAATGCTACCAAATGCTAAGTGTCTTTGATCGGATGCAAGGTGGTTTAGAAAATTTAAGGGCTAAGGGTTTCGAGGTTAAAGCATTATTCAGTATCAAACAATTGGCCGATGTGCTTTTGGAAGAAGGTAAAATAGATCAACAATTGCATAATAAAATTTTAGATTTTATCTCAGCTAATCAAGTTCCAATTGAAAAGGTCGAGGCCAAAAGTCTTTCTTATGCAGAAATTCAATCACAAGCCATTCATCCAAATGCAGTAAAACTTTTGGATATCATGGAAAGTAAACAAACCAATCTTTGTTGCTCAGGTGATGTCAGTTCTTGTGAAGATTTGCTAAGGCTCGCAGATGAAGTTGGCCCTCATATTTCACTTCTAAAAACTCATGTCGATAATTTAGAACAATATGAAGACAGTTTCATCGAAACATTAAAATCCATTTCAAAAAAGCATAATTTCCTCCTATTCGAAGACAGAAAGTTTTGCGATATCGGATCAATTGTAATGGGGCAGTTCACTTCCGATTCCTATAACATTTCAGAATGGGCAGATTTCATAACGGTTCATGTTGTAGCTGGATCTTCTAGCCTAAGTGCTTTAAAATCAACCAACAAACTGAATTCCTGTGGATTGATAGTTGTAGCTGAAATGTCAACTGTTGATACTTTGACAGATTTGAATTACACAAACAAAGCCATTCAAATTTCACAAGACCACAAAGATATTGTAGTTGGGATCGTCGCTCAAAACCATCGACCAAAACACAAAGGACAATTGCTATTTACTCCAGGAATTAATATAGACATCAAGGGGGACAATCTTGGGCAAAGTTACAACACACCACAGGTGGCCTTTAATCAGAAAGGTACAGATGTTATGATTGTCGGACGAGGAATTTACAAAGCTGAGAAACCCGGAATTAAGGCCGAGGAATATAAGAGAATTGGTTGGAAGGCTTACAATGGCCGATTATAGGACGCATTGCAATGCGTCCTTTCAATTGTCATTCCCACTCAATGGTCGCTGGTGGTTTGGAGGTTATGTCATAAACAACACGGTTTATTTGATTCACCTCATTGACAATTCTGTTGGATATTACAGCTAAAATTTCTAAGGGAATTCTCGCCCAATCAGCCGTCATCCCATCTACACTAGTTACTCCACGCAAGGCTAAAGTATAGAGATAAGTACGCTCATCTCCCATTACACCAACGGTCTTTAAATTGGTCAATACGGCGAAATACTGCCAGATAGATTTATTCAAACCAGCCTTGGCAATTTCTTCTCTGTATATAAAGTCGGCCTCCCTTAATATTTCCAATTTCTCTTTTTCGATTGCTCCAATGACCCGAATAGAAAGACCTGGACCTGGAAATGGTTGACGATCAACCAAATGACCAGGCAGTCCTAACAACCGTCCTACTTCACGAACTTCATCTTTGAACAAATCGCGCATCGGTTCAACTATTTCATCGAAATCAACAACATCTGGCAGGCCACCAACATTGTGGTGACTCTTGATAACTGCAGCATCTTTGGTTCCGCTTTCTATAACATCTGGATAAATGGTTCCTTGAGCTAAAAACTTCACCTTCCCGACTTCTTTCGCCGCTTTTTCAAAGACCCTGATGAATTGCTCCCCTATGATTTTACGTTTTTCTTCAGGATCAACAATTCCTTTTAGTTTATCCAAAAAGAGATCAGCTGCATCAACTTTGGTTAAATTCAAATCATAGGCCTTAAACATTTCAACCACTTCAAGGGCTTCATTTTTTCTTAGCAATCCATTGTCCACAAAAATGCAATGCAAGTTTTTCCCAATGGCTTTGTGCAGAAGCATGGCCGCCACTGAGGAGTCTACCCCACCCGATAAGGCACAAATTACTTTCTCATTACCTATTTGACTTTTCAATTTTTCAATGGAAGCAGAAACAAAATCGCCCATTTTCCAATTCTTTTCAACTTCGCAAACTTCAAACAAAAAATTGCTCAGTATTTTACTACCTTCTTCTGTATGGACAACTTCAGGATGAAATTGAACCCCGTATATTTTGGCTTCAATATTGGCAAAAGCAGCTATTGGACAATGGTCGGTTGAGGCAATTATTTCAAAATCATCTGGCATCTTTTCTACCCGAGAAGTATGACTCATCCAACAAAAACTTTCATCTTTCAAATTCTTGAACAAGGGATTGTCAACTTTAAAATTGATTGCCTTTTTTCCGTATTCTCGATGGTCAGAGGCTGCTACCTTCCCACCCAGTAAATACACACTCAGTTGAGCACCGTAGCAAATACCAAGAATGGGAATGCCTTTTCCAAAGAGTTCGGCACTTACTCTTGGAGCATTCTCTTCATAAACCATTTTGGGGCCACCTGTAAAAATAATGCCCACAGGTTCTTTTGCAAGTATTTCTTCCAAAGGAATGGTCCAAGGCAAAACCTCGCAATAAACTTCGGCTTCTCGCACTCTTCTTGCTATTAATTGATTGTATTGTCCACCAAAATCCAATACAAGAATTCCACCTTTTCTTTCTGACATTACTTTTTTTTTAGACTTCAGATTAATACTTAATTTGTGAACAACTGAAAAATGAATAAGGATTCCTGGCCCCCTAAGGCTGTCAGCCTTAAACCACTATAAACCACTAGGTTAAAACTTTGTAGAATAATTCGGAGCTTCTTTCGTAATTTGAATATTATGCGGATGACTCTCACTTAATCCAGCACTGGTAATTTTCACAAACTGACTTTTTTCGATAAGTTCTGAAATATTAGCAGCTCCACAATAACCCAAACCTTGTTTTACTCCACCAATTAGTTGAAAAATTGTATCCTCTACAAATCCTTTGTAAGGCACTCTTCCTTCAACTCCCTCTGGTACCAACTTTTTTGCTTTTTCCTGAAAATATCGATCCTTGCTTCCTTTTTCCATTGCTGCTATAGAGCCCATACCACGATAAACTTTAAACTTTCTACCTTGATACAATTCCGTTGCACCAGGACTTTCATCACAGCCTGCAAATATGCTTCCCAACATACAAGTCTCCGCTCCAGCTGCCAAGGCTTTGATGACATCCCCTGAAAACTTCATTCCTCCATCACCGATAACTGGTATTCCATATTTGGCAGCCTCCTCAGCACAATCCATAATTGCAGTGATTTGCGGAACACCAACGCCTGCTACAATTCTTGTAGTACAAATTGATCCTGGACCAATCCCAACTTTCACAGCGTCGGCTCCTGCTTCAATCAATGCCTTTGTGGCTGAAGGGGTTGCAACATTTCCAACAACCAATTGTAAATCAGGAAATTGCTTTTTAATTTCAGCAACCTTATCTATCACTCCTTTTGAATGACCATGCGCTGTATCAATCACGATTACATCTACTTTGCTTTTGTAAAGCGCTTCTATTCTTTCTATTGTGTCTGATGAAATACCCACTGCTGCTGCTGAAAGCAATCTACCTTGCTCATCTTTAGCAGCTTCAGGAAACTTTTCTGCTTTTTCAATGTCCTTAATGGTGATTAACCCTTTCAGTTTGAACTCATCATCAACTAAAGGCAATTTTTCTATTCTGTATTTGCCCAATATTTTTTTGCTGGATTCCAATGTTGTGCCAACAGGAGCTGTAATCAAATTTTCCTTGGTCATCACATCTCCAATCTTTTGATTGCTGTCTGTTTCAAAGCGCAAGTCCCTGTTTGTCAAAATTCCAACCAATACGCCGTCGCTAGTTATGGGAACACCTGAAATTTTGTATTTGGACATCAAGTCTTCTGCTTCATAAACGTAATGATCTGGACTTAAATGAAATGGCTTGTGAATGATAAAATTCTGGGAACGCTTCACCTTGTCTACTTCATTGGCTTGTTCTGCAATAGTCATGTTTTTGTGAATCACACCAATGCCTCCTTGCCTGGCCATTGCGATGGCCATTTCTGATTCGGTAACAGTATCCATTCCAGCGCTTATCAAGGGAATGTTCAAACTTATTTTTTTTGTAAGCCGCGTTCTCAAACTTGTGGCATTGGGTAATACTTTCGAGTAGGCAGGTAAAAGTAAAACATCATCAAAGGTCAATCCTTCTTTCAGCAATTTTTTCATTGTGGTTGGATTATACGGTTAGGAAAAAATTGCAAGCAAAGGTAGCCAAAAAAAAGAATTTCAAAAATCAGAAAACTGTTTCAATATTATTTTTGTGTTAAGTCGAAATTATGAGATTGATTAATTATTAATTAAACCTAAATTTGCGTCGAGTTAAATTTTACTATTCTTGATTTCAGTGAAATTGCAGTGAAACATTGCAGTGAAATTCAATTCTTTTGTTTCAGGTAAATTCTTTTTTTTAAGAAATCTAAAAACGCGACAATCTAGTCAATAACGTTATGTCTGATCAAATTAAAAGTGGTTTAAATATTAATTTGGGCAACAATTGCTCAAGAATCGCTTTCGGCTGGGCGAAGAAAACCTTTCCCAATAGAAAAAACTTGCCAGGCCAAATTGTCCTAAAAACAGATGGCGCCTTTTCTAATCTCCTAAGTTTTAAAGATCAAAAAATCGGAATAGCCTCTGATGGCATCGGAACCAAAATTGAATTGGCAGAAAGAACTGGCATTTACAATACCTTGGGTTATGATCTCATTGCAATGGTTGCAGATGATTTGATAACAAGTGGCATTGTTCCCACCAATATTTCAAATATCCTCGATGTTGATTACCTCGATGAAAGAGTAGTCGATGAATTGATGGAAGGCTTGTATGCAGCTGCCAACACAGCTGGTATAGCCATAACTGGTGGAGAAATTGCAGAACTAGGCAATCGGATAAATGGTTTCGGTGGTAAAATGCATTTTAACTGGTGTTCCACAGCCATCGGAATTCTAAATCCGAATTTAGTAAGTCCAATTGATGGAACCAATGTCAAAGAAGGTCAAATCATTGTCGCCATTCAAAGTAAAGGATTCCGTAGTAATGGTTTTTCTATGATTAGAAAAATAATGATGGAAAACTTTGGCGAAAATTGGCACGAAGAACCCTACAACGATTATTTAAATTGGGGGGAAGTTTTACTAACCCCATCTTATATTTATACTCCTCTTATAAGAAGGCTAATCAATCACAATACCAAAATAAAAGGCATTGCCCACATTACAGGCGGTGGAATTGCAGATAATCTCAATAGAATTTTAAAGCTCAATCACAAAGGTGCAGTTTTAGACAATCTTTTTGAGCCATTGGAATCAATGAAGAAATTGCAAAAACTTGGTAACCTCAGCCAAGAGGAAGCTTACCTCTATTGGAACATGGGCAATGGCATGTTCTTAATCATTGAAGAAGAGGATTGGGATGATTTAAATGCTACTGCAAAAAAAATGTCTTACAATGCTAAAAGAGTCGGTTTTGTTATCAAAGAAAAAATAATAAAATTGAATACTTCTGAAAAAACCTTAACCTATTACAGCAACTAGATAGAGATCTTAAAATGAGCCGAATACAATCCATACAACTCTCTCTACAAAAATCGATTAAGGATGTTCGCGGCCAAAAGCTTCAGGCAAAAATAAAGGATGTATTAAATATTGATTGTGGAATAATAAATTGCTCTAAAATCTACAATTTCAATATTGCTTTAGAAGACGATCAATTGATTGATTTTGGTAAGTCCTGTTTATTGGATCCTGTTACCGATGAAATGCATTTCAATCAATTGGCATTGCCCGATCATTGTAATTCTTATTTGCTTGTTTCTTTTTTGCCCGGTGTTACAGACGATGAAGGATTTTCTGTCCAAATGGCATTGAATGACTTTTTCGGTTTTGATGAAAGTAATAAAAAAGCAAATGGAACTCAAACAATATTTTCACAAAGTGTGTTTTGTTTTGAAAACTCCCTAAGCAAATCTGACTTAGCGTCCATTGCTCATAGAATTTTAGGAAACCCACTAATCAATCATTTTGCTTACTATCCAAATACCACAGAAAAATACATTCCTTATGTTCCAACCGTTGTTCTAAAAACAGACAACCGAGTTGAAAAAGTAAATTTGGAATTAGCAGATAAAGAATTATTAAAACTTTCAAAGGACAAACTGCTTTCTCTGAATCTTGCTGAAATGCAAGCCATAAAAGAACATTTTCTTTCCGAAGAAACGAAATCAAAACGATTGGAAGTTGGATTGGATGAAATGGCTACGGATTGCGAGTTGGAAATCCTTGGACAAACGTGGTCTGAGCATTGCAAGCACAAAGAATTCAATGCAATCATTCATTTCACGAACAAAGAAAATGGAGAAAAGAAAACCATTAATTCCCTTTTCAAAACATATATAAAAGGCTCTACAGATCGAGTTCAAGAAAACTTATTGGCCAAAGACAATGATTGGTTGGTAAAGGTGTTTTCGGACAATGCAGGAATAGTAAAAATCAATGACAAGGAACACTTTGTTTGGAAGGTAGAAACACACAATTCTCCTTCCGCGCTCGATCCTTATGGCGGAGCAATCACTGGAATTCTAGGAAACAATCGCGATCCTCTTGGCACAGGAATAGGAGGAGCAAAGCTTTTATTCAATACAAATGTTCTTTGCTTCGGCCCACCAAATTATGACAAACCTCTATTGGGTGGACAACTTCATCCCAAGCAAATTTTGGATGGCGTTAGAAATGGGATTGAAGATGGTGGAAACAAATCAGGTGTCCCAACTGTCAATGGCTCTATTATTTTCGATGATCGTTACAGCGGAAAACCATTGGTTTATTGTGGAACTGGTGGAATATTAAAAGCTAAATATCAAGGCCTTCCAACTGATGGAAAACCAATCCATAATGGAGACCGAATAATAATGGCCGGAGGAAGAGTTGGCAAAGATGGCATTCATGGTGCAACTTTTTCTTCTCTTGAAATAGACGAACATTCGCCAATGTCTGCTGTTCAAATAGGAAGTCCTATTACTCAAAAGAAAATGGCTGACTTTTTAATTGTTGCTTGTGAAATTGGTTTGGTAAAATGTTCAACAGACAATGGAGCAGGAGGCCTTTCTTCCTCAGTAGGAGAATTGGCCACAATTTCTGGTGGTGCCATTGTTGAATTAGAAAAAGTACCGCTTAAATATTCTGGTCTTAAGCCTTGGGAGATATTTATTTCAGAATCTCAAGAAAGAATGACCTTGGTTATTGAATCTGAAAAGTTAGAGGACTTGTTTGACTTGGCTAAAATTTATGAAGTTGAGCTAAGCGATATTGGACAATTTACCGATTCAGGCTTTTTGGATATAAGATACAATGAAACTCAAGTGGCTTTCCTAAACATGGAGTTTTTGCATGAAGGAGATCCTCAAAAAATAATGGAAGCGGAATGGGAGTTACAGGAATGGCCAGAAGTAGATGCGTCTCATATTGATGATTACAATTCAATCTTGTTGCAACTTTTGTCGAGCCTCAATATTTGCTCCAGAGAAAATGTTATTCGCCAATTTGATCACGAGGTAAAAGGGAAAACCATTTTAAAACCTTTGATGGGTTCTTTGGGTTTAGCTCCTCAAGATGCAGCTGTGATGCGAGTCAATTTCAACAATTATGAAGGCATTGCTGTTTCTAATGGAATACTTCCAAGGTATGGCGATATTGATGCTTATGAAATGTCTGCTGGTGCCTTTGATGAAGCCATGCGACAAATCATTTCAGTTGGAGGAGTTCTTCCAAACCAACAAAAAAATGATGGAATATTTTGGTCAGTGAACGATAATTTCTGTGTTCCTGATTCTGAATACCACCCAGAAACAAATCCTGATGGCAAGCTTAAATTGGCCAAGCTGGTTCAAATGTGCGAGGCATTGTACGATTCCTCAACCTACTTTGATATCCCGATGACATCGGGGAAGGACAGCATGAAGAATGACTTCAAAGCGGAAGGTCAAAAAATTTCTGTTCCTCCAACCATCCTGTATTCGATGACAGCAAAAATCAATGACATTCGAAATGTAGTAAGCTCTGATTTCAAAAGCAACGGAGACTTGATTTACCAATTGGGAACAACCTATGATGAAATGGGTGCTTCTGAATTCAATGCACTATTGGGTGGAATTGGGAATACAGTTCCCAAGGTTAGAAGAGAAAATGCCAAAGCGTTATACTTGAAAGTAATGGAAGCAAATGCAAGTCGACTTATAGAATCCAGCCACGACATTTCGGATGGCGGCTTGGCCATCACATTATGTGAATCTTGTTTTAGCGCGAATTTCGGTATCGATATTGAATTGAACGTATTTAAAGATATTGATTTGAATGCCATTCTTTTTTCAGAGTCCCATTCTAGATTTGTTGTTTCTATTGCCCCTGAAAACAAAGAAGCTTTTGAAAATATTTTTGATTCCGCAGCCTATTATTTGGGAACAGTCAATGAAGATGGTGAAATGAATTTTTCTTACAATGGAGCAGAAATAGTTGGACTGGAAACTGGGGCTTGTTTGAAAGCCTGGAGAGATGGTGGCGCATTCTTTTAATGAACAATTAGACAATTAGATAAATAGATACTTAGACGATAATGGTTAAGGCATTAATAATTACTGGATTTGGAATTAACTGCGAAGAGGAAATGGCAGCGGCTTTTAGCATGGCTGGCGCCCAAATAGAAATTTTGCACTTGAATGAAATATTATTGAAGGGAAAATCCATTCATGAATATGACATTTTGAATTTTCCTGGTGGTTTCTCTTTTGGTGATGACATTTCATCTGGAAAAGTAATGGCCAATAAGATAAAGTATAAAAAGTTGTCTTCCGGAAAAACTTTATTGGATGAAATAATTCTTTTTCTTGAAGCGGGAAAATTTGTTTTTGGAATATGCAATGGCTTTCAAATTTTAGTAAAGTTGGGCTTGCTGCCAAACATCTCGGGAAAATTCGAACAAGAAGTAAGTTTGAGAAACAAC
This sequence comes from uncultured Chitinophagales bacterium, assembly GCA_937927195.1. GTDB lineage: Bacteria > Bacteroidota > Bacteroidia > Chitinophagales > UBA2359 > JAHDGP01. The sequence goes on along the minus strand of CALBCY010000063.1, from coordinate 5,965 downwards.
GATTCACATAAATTTGAAGATCGTTGGGTTAATTGTATCGCAGAGAACGAAAACCAATCCCCTTTTCTTACTGAAATCAATACAATTACTCTTCCAGTAAGACATGGTGAAGGAAAATTGATCATAAAAAATGAGGCCATCAAAAATGCCATTTTGGATCAAAACCTAAATTGCTTGACTTATTCAGATGATTCAGGAACTGCAACCAGTGAATATCCATTTAATCCAAATGGCTCTAACTTAAATTGCGCAGGGCTGACAAACCCTAGCAGACAGGTTTTCGGTTTAATGCCCCACCCTGAAGCTTTTTTAAGTTTGTACAATCATCCCAATTGGGGTAAAATTAAAAGAGAAAACCCAGCTACAGATGAACAAGGAGCTGGTTTAAAATTCTTCAAGAATATAGTTGATCATATAAGTAAACAAAAGAGCAGAAATGAATCTTGATTGGAATATAAAGAGGGCATTACTTAGCGTCTCTGATAAAACAGGAATTGTCGAATTGGCTAATTCTTTGATTGAAAATGGGTGTGAAATTATTTCTACTGGTGGAACAAAAAGAAAGCTTGAAGAAGCGGGAATAACAGTGACTGACATTTCAAAAGTAACAGGAAACCCAGAGGCATTTGGAGGAAGAATGAAAACCATTTCATTCCAAATAGAATCCGCTCTTTTGTTTGATCGAGAAAAAGACAAACAAGAAGCGAATAGTTTGAATATCGATGAAATTGATTTGGTGGTCTGCAATCTCTACCCATTCAAGAAAGTATTAGAAAGTGGTGGAAATTTTGAAGAGCTCATTGAAAACATCGACATCGGCGGGCCGACCATGCTTCGTGCCGCTGCAAAAAACTTCAAATATGTTACGGTCATCACCAATCCATCAGATTATGATGAATTGCAAAAACAAATGAAGGAAAATGATGGTAAAATAAGCTATGATTATAGAAAACAAATGATGGTGAAAGCATTCAACCATACGGCTGATTACGATTCCTTGATCGCTCAAACAATGGACAAAGAAATTGGTCAATCTTCTTTGAGGCTTTCCTTTAAAGAAGGTTATGATTTACGGTACGGTGAAAACAGCCATCAACAAGCTAAGTTTTACAAAGAGCAGGATTCGAATGGAGGATTGTTTGGTTTAAAATTCCTGCATGGCAAGGCTTTATCTTTCAATAACATTTTGGATATCAATGGAGCAATAGAATCCATTTCAAGCTGCGACAAAGTTGCATGCGCTGTTGTCAAACATTCCAATCCTTGTGGTCTTGCAGAAGGTTTTGATCAGAAACAAGTTTTAGAATTGGCATGGGCAGGAGATCCGATTTCTGCTTTTGGTTCCATCATTGCTTTCAATACCAAGCTTGAACTAGAAACAGTCAAGTTCTTCAATCTCGATCATGAAAACAGAGCTGAAAGAAAATTCATTGAAGTGGTCATCGCTCCTGAAATCTCAGAAGAAGCATTGGACTATTTGAAAACTCACAAAAATCTTAGAGTCTTGGAATTTGACCATTCCAAACTAAAGAATTTCAAAGACATCAGATACCTGAATGGCTCGCTGTTGGTTCAAGACAAAGACTTGAAACTTTTTGATAAAATTGACCTTCCTACCAAAACAAAAATTGACTTGGAGCAAGACCAAAAACTAATAGAGTTCGGTTTAAAATCAATCCAAAACATTAAATCAAATTCTATTTCAATAGTAAGAAAAAAAGACAATAGTTTACAATTGTTGGGAATGGGCGCTGGCCAACCAAACCGTTTGATCGCTAGTAAAATGGCAATTGAAAAATGCAAAGAGAACTTGGCCAAAGAATACAAAGGAGATGATTTTCCAGCATATCAGAAAGAAGAATTAGCCAATTGCATTTTGATTTCAGATGCATTTTTTCCATTCCCTGACAATGTAGTTCTAGCAGCCAAACATGGGATAACAAAAATCATTCAACCTGGTGGTTCAATTAAGGACCAGACAGTTATAGATGCTTGTGATCAAAATGATATTGCTATGGCATTTACTGGAATCAGACATTTCAAACATTGAAAAAAATGCATCGAAAATAAAACATCGAAAATAAAACATCGAAAAACAGGTCTTGGATTTAAGGCTTAAAAAATAGACAAATCAAATTTTAGACAACAAATATTAAAAACATTATTAAAATTTCACTTAGAAATGAACAATACCTTAACAAATTTCCAGAGTCCTCAAATAGAAAAAATTCACACTGGAAAAGTCAGAGACAGCCTAAGGGTTTCAAAATCGGAAAGATTAATCGTTGTGACAGATAGAATTTCAGCTTTCAACAAAAATCTGCTGACTCCTGTTCCACACAAAGGTGCCATCCTCAATGGCATTACCAACTATTGGTTTGAAAAAACCAAGCACATCATAGACAACCATTTGATCAAACAAGTTGATGCCAATATCAGTTTGGTGAAAGAAGCAAATCCAATTAAAATTGAAATGATTGTCAGAGCCTACTTGACAGGTTCAATGTGGAGAGGATACGAAGCTGGACAAAGAGTTTTTTGTGGCGTAACTGTTCCCGATGGAATGAGCAAAAACGAAAAATTCCCGGAACCAATATTAACACCAACCACCAAGGATGATGTAGATTCGGAAATTGATGAAGCTGGAATTTTCAAAGCGAAATTAGCCAGTAAAGCAATCTATAAAAAAATGAAAGAAGCTTCTTTAAAGCTGTTTGCTTTTGGAAGTGACTACTTGGCTGAAAAAGGAATGATTTTAGTTGATACTAAATATGAGTTCGGAATGATCGGTAAAAAGCTCATTCTGATTGATGAAATTCATACGCCAGATTCTTCGAGGTTCTGGGATGCAAAAGACTACAAAAAGAAACCTGCAACTGCTGAACAAATTGACAAAGAGTTTGTCCGCCAATGGATGCTAGCCAATAAAAAGAATGGCAAGGTCCCTGATATATTGTCAGATAAGGTTGTCAAAGAAACCACCAAACGTTATACTCAAATTTATGAAAGCATAACGGAGCAAAAGTTTGAGTCTGTCAATGTTGATGTAAAAACAAGAATGTACAACAACTTGCTAAGTACAGGTTTGATCAAAGAAGCCTATGTTGCAATTGTTATGGGTTCCAGCTCTGACTTAAAGCATTGTAATAAAATTAAACATCACTTGGATCTTTTTAATGTAAAAACTGAATTCAGAATTTTATCAGCACATAAAAATGGTGAAAGAATTTTGGAGTTGGCCGAAGTTTACAACAATTCAATAGATCCGATTGTGGTCATTGCAGTGGCTGGTCGATCAAATGGATTAGGAGGAGCACTAGCTGCAAATCTAAGCGTACCAGTCATCAATTGTCCACCATTTGCGGACAAGGTTGACATGATGGTCAATATCAATTCTTCATTAATGATGCCTTCAAAAACTCCAGCCTTGACTGTTGTTCAACCAGACAATGCAGCATACGCCGCCATTCGTTGCTTGAATCAGCCGAGTTTGAAAAAAGAACTCAATAAGATCATTACCGTTTTAAAGGAAGATTTGCTAAAAGCCGATGAAAGAGTAAAGGGTTAAATTCGACTAAAACAAAAGGCCACATGAATAATCTGATCAGTAATGAAATATCTCCTCTAGACGGAAGGTATGCCAAAAGGTTGAACAAACTACCAGCATACTTTTCTGAAAAGGCTTTAATGGGCGCAAGATGCAAAGTAGAATTGCTATACGTTTTGGCATTGAATGAAACAGCGCTGTTTCCCAGTTTATCTACTGATGAAATAAGTAACATCCATTCTGCTTTGGCAAATTTCACTGATGAAGATTACAATGCTGTCAAAGAAGTTGAGGCAAGGACCAACCATGATGTAAAAGCTTGTGAAATTTTCTTGCGCAAAAAAACAGGCATCAAAAATGAAAACCTGATTCATTTTGCTTTGACTTCTGAAGATGTCAACAACCTCGCCTACTCGATTTTATTGAAAGATTATTTGGCTCAAGTTCAGTTGCCACAGATACAATCGCTGGTAAACAGGCTTTCTGAATTGGTTGTGGCTTGGAAACACATTCCGTTTCCTTCAAGAACACATGGACAAAAGGCGAGCCCTTCCACTGCAGGCAAAGAATTGGCCGTTTTCCTCAATAGAATATTGAATATTTACGAGCAACTTTCAGGCTTTCTTTTCAAGGGTAAAATAAATGGAGCTGTTGGAAATTATTCAGCCATGCTCTCCGCTTTCCCCAATTTCGACTGGATATATTTTTCAGACAATTTCATCGAAAGCTTGGGTTTGATTCCCAATATTGCCACGACTCAAATCGAAGACCACGATTGCTGGGCAGCCTATTTCAATCTTTGCAGACAACTGAACAACATTACCATCGACCTCAACCTCGATTGTTGGTTGTACATTTCGAAGGACTTGTTCTTTGAAAAATTAAAAGCTGGTGAGGTCGGTTCTTCAACCATGCCACATAAAGTGAACCCCATCAATTTTGAAAACAGTGAAGGGAATTTAATGCTTTCCAATAGTTTGCTTTCTTTTATGTCTGACAAACTTTGTCGATCAAGAATGCAGAGAGATTTATCAGACAGTACTGTCCAGCGAAACATGGGAACGGCTTTGGCTCATTCTTTTCTTGGAATCTTAGAAACAACAAAAGGTTTGAACAAAGTTCAAATTAATGAAGCCAGGTGTCGGGCAGAATTACAAGACAGCCCTGAATTGTTAGCTGAGCCCATACAAACTATATTGAAAGTGGCTGGAGTGAAAGACCCATACAATTTATTGAAAAAAGCCACCAGAGGAAGCAGTGTAAATCAAGAGGAATTAAAGAAATTGGTCAATGAATTGAATCTTGATCAAAAATATCTTGACTTGATTGATGGGCTGACACCTGAAAACTATATTGGGGCTGCGGAGCAAGTTGCTGACCGTGTATTAGATCGTAAAAACAAAATTCTTTCCGCATGAAAATAGCAGTTTTAGGCAGCGGCGGAAGGGAACACACCCTGGTTTGGAAACTAAGCCAATCGGTTGGAGCAGAAAATATTTTTTGCTTGCCAGGGAATGGTGGAATCCATAACTGTATAGACATTTCAGTTAATGACTTTGAAGGCATAAAGGCATTCTGCGAAACAGAAAACATTGACCTTATTGTAGTTGGGCCTGAGGACCCATTGACAGAAGGCATTGTAGATTTTTTTGCAGAAAGTGCTGTTAAGGTTTTTGGTCCTTCAAAAGATGCTGCAGTTCTGGAAGGTTCAAAAATTTATTCCAAACATTTCATGAAAAAACATGGTGTTGACACAGCCAATTTCACCACTTTCGAGAACGTGAAAGAGGGGATTGATTCTCTTAAAAATTTCAATGGCAACATTGTTATAAAATATGATGGCCTTGCTGCTGGCAAAGGAGTTTTTGTTTGTGATGAAATTGAAGAAGCCAAGCTAGCTCTAGCAGAGTTAAAAGAGAAATATGGCGATGATTGTCAATACCTCATCGAAGAACAACTATTCGGTGATGAAATTTCAATCATCGGTATTACAGATGGTGAAAGCATAAAACTATTGCAAGCCTCGCAGGATCACAAGCAATTGCTAGACGGAGACAAAGGTCCAAACACCGGTGGAATGGGCGCCTACACTCCAGTTCCTTTTTGCGATGAAAAATTGATGAATCGGATTTATGAAAGCATCATCAATCCCACCATTAAAGGAATTCAGGATGAACAAATGGACTACAAAGGATTCATTTACTTTGGCATCATGCTTACTGAAAAAGGACCAATGCTATTGGAATACAATGTCCGTCTCGGTGATCCCGAAACAGAGGTCATTTTACCTGCATTAAAAAATGATCTAGAAGAAATTCTATTGTCTTGTTTTGATGGTTCATTAAAAGAAAAAAAACTTGTTTTCAACGAAGGTTATTATATAGACGTAGTTCAGGTTTCAGGAGGCTATCCCAAACA
>CALBCY010000062.1 GCA_937927195.1 uncultured Chitinophagales bacterium | reverse complement strand
AGACGATGCAGGAATCGGAGCAAATGGAGCTTGGGTAATAACCGATCCAGCAGGAATGATTTTAGGATTGCCAGCTGGCCCACCATTTACATTGGATGGAGCCGGAGTTGGAGTCTGTTCAATCTGGTGGGTGAATTTTGAGGACCCTAACTTTGCGCCAGCAGTTGGAGACAATGCTTTGGATTTAGTTGCAGCTGCAACTTGTGCTGCTTTGTCGAATCCGATAGTTGTAACAAGAGAAGAATGCATTTGTGAAGGAACTGTTTCGGGTACCGTAACAGTGGATAATGATTGCGATGGTGTAGGTGGAGAGATTCCAGCACCGCCAATCAATGTAGATTTGATTGATGCAGGAGGCGTTTCTATAGCAACAGTAATGACTGATCCAATAACTGGAGAATACACATTCCTAGCAGTACCTTGCGGTGATTATTCAGTGATGGTTGACGATTCAGGTTTGGCTTGTCCAACTGGAGCTGTGAATCCTAGAATGGGCATTACGGTAGAAAATGGAGATGTTGTTGTTAATGAAGACTTCGACTTTGTATTCATTGAAAATTGTACGGATCCTGTTTTTGCATCTTGTGTTGGTTTGGCAAGAGTTTGCAATGGTAATGCTATTTATGCTACACTTGATTCAAACGATCCACCAGCGCCATTGGCAGTTGGTGCAGATTGGACATTAGAATGGTATTTAGATGGTGTATTGGTTGCAACTGTGGTTGGGAACCCATATTACTCTCCTTCAACAATCGGAAACTACACAGTTGTGATTGTTGATCCGGTAGCTTGTGTTACTTGGGGTGGAGATGGATGTACAGGAATTCAGGTTGATGAAATAATTGATTGTAAAGATTGTGGAAATTAATTTCACTCTGAACATTAATCAATAAAGTATATTCAAGGGCCGCGACATATGTTGCGGCCCTTTTTTTATTGTATCAATTACAATTTCCAGGAATATATCAATTTTACAATAACAAGGCAGACGGCTTACTGCACTGTTTTTTTTTTGAGCCTTATTCTTATTGAAATTTCATTTTGATTGGTTTGGAACTATTCGCTGTTAATTTTGGTAAGTTGTAATTGTAAGTGAATTTAAAACTGCAAGCTGAATTTTAATAAAATGAAGTATTCTTTAGAAAGTACGAAAGCCAAGTTTGAGTCTGGTGAAAGAATGAAATATTTATTCTTTTGGGGCCACACTAAAAAGCGTGATATAAGTAAAAGTTGTTTCAGTCAATGGTATGAATCTTCATTTGAACAAGACGGAATTTTATACAAAACTGCAGAGCATTGGATGATGGCTGAAAAGGCAAAATTGTTTGGAGATGATGAAATGTTCCAACGAATAGTTGAATGTCGAACTCCAGCTGAGGCAAAAAAAATGGGAAGAAAAGTTCGCGGCTTTGATCATCAAATGTGGGAAGCGGAAAAGTATGAAATTGTGGTGAAAGGTAATTTGTATAAATTTCATCAAAATCCGAATTTGGCTAAATTCCTTAAAAATACCAATTCAAGAATACTTGTCGAAGCCAGCCCAGTAGATCCGATTTGGGGAATAGGGATGGCTCAGGATCACAAAGATGTCGAGAATCCGAATTGCTGGCGAGGGCCAAATTTGTTGGGTTTTGCTTTGATGGAAGTAAGGGATTTGTTAAACGAAAAGAATAAATAATTTTATCCAGTAGGCAAAATTGGTCGGAGATCAATGCAGCCGTACTAATAATGATAGCGAAGCTAAATGTACCAAAAGCGAAGCGTACCCAAAATACTAAGAACTCCTCATCATCAACATCTTTGTCAATTCAACCAATGGTTCCAATGCCTCTTCAGTGGTTTCAATTTGACCGAGGTGAGCCAATGCTGCATCGTAATAGGCATACATCAGGTTTCTAGCTTCTTGTGAAATGCCAAAACGCTTGTAAATTTTAATGACGCCCTCAATCTTTTGTGCTTCTTGCTCTGTTGGCAAATCCAGCAACTGTTGAAGATGAACCGCCGTATCGGGATCAACGCGTTCCTGAGCTTTTAGCAGCAAAAATGTTTTTTTGTTTTGGGCAATGTCTCCGCCAATCTTTTTACCAAAACCATCTCCGCCAAAACTGTCCAAAAGATCGTCTTGCAATTGAAAGGAAATACCGATGTTTCTTCCAAACTCATACAAATGATTGGCTTCTTCCTCACTCGCATTTCCAATAATGGCACCCATTTTCAAACTACAGGCCAGAAGAACCGCAGTCTTGTGTTCAATCATATTCAGATAATCCTCGATGCCTACATCATCGCGGCTTTCAAAATCCATGTCCCATTGTTGGCCTTCACAAACTTGTCTTGCAGTTTGGTTGAACAATCTGATCAATTGAGGAAGCTGTGGTGAATCTATTTTAGCGAGGTATTCGTAAGCATCAACCAGCATCAAATCGCCCGAAAGGATGGCTGTGTTTAGATCATATTTGTGGTGAACGGTAGGTTTCCCTCTTCGAAGAGGAGCTTGGTCCATCACATCATCGTGAACAAGAGAAAAGTTGTGAAAAACCTCTACAGCCATAGCTGCTTTCAAAGTGTCTTCCAGATTTTGTTCAAAGAGTTGATTGCCGATTAAACATAAAATCGGACGGATTCTTTTTCCGCCCAAGTTCATTATGTAATCATACGGTTTGTATAAATTCTCTGGTTCCTTTATGAAATTTTGCTCATTCAAAAAATTGGAAAAAATATCCAATAAATCGATAAAGGAATTAATCTTTTTCTCAGTCATTCGTTGTTTTTCTTGAAATGTCTTTTCTTAGATCGCAGCGCGTTTAATGTAGAAAGTACAAATTATTTAGATTTTTGACTGTTTTGCTTAGCAGGAAATTAGTCTTTATACTTTGTACATTCATCTTAGTACTTATCTAACTATTTTACCATAAATTTTCTGGTATTGGAATTGTATTGCCCTCTAATATTGACCAAATATATTCCTGCTCCCAAGTTCGGCAAACTTATTTGATCTGAAAACAAACCTGCTTCCAAATGGTTGAGTTTTTTTGCAATTACTTTTCCTGAAATATCGGTAATCAAAATCTCAATATTTTGCGGCTCATTAACTGCAAAATTTAAAGTGCAATTTTGGCTGTATCCATTGTGAAATACAGAAAGGAAAACAAGTGATCCAATATTCTGTAGTTCTTTACTTTCTATACCAACCAAATCGATTTGTGGTTGAACGGATGGAGCTGGAGCTTCCTGAATGGCTTTTTCTTCAGCAGGAACATCTGTCTCTTGCAAATGGTTAGTGCCATCATTTGTGTACCAGCCTTGTCCAAAGTTTTCTGTTGTATTGGAAGTCAGTCTGTCTGGATCGTAAAACCAATCGGATTGTGCGCGATCCTCATTTAAATCAATCACCATATATCCATGATTAATAACATCGATCAATTTAACATGTGGATGAGTCTCTTCAAAAATATCCACTAAAGCATTGGCAAATATGCCTAAGATATCTCCAAAATTATCAGAAGTAATACTTGGTGTAACAACTTCAACCATAGCTGAATTTGCTCCAGTGACCGGATCATATCCAGCCAAAGAATCTGGTTCATTTGGAATGTCCATGGCAAAAGAATTGTGAATGTCTCCGGTCATGATTATAATATTGTCAATGTCATTTTGATTGACATGCTCAATGATACTGTTTCTCTCAAGCGGATAGCCTTCCCATATATCAGCAATAATGGCAAGTGCGCCAGCCTCAGAAAATGCACTCAATTCATCTTCAAGCAAGGGAGTGAAAATTACCTGATTGCCAATGATTTTCCATTTAGAATCTGAATTGTCTAATGTGTTGAGTAACCATTCTTTTTGTGCGATTCCCAATAATGTTCTTGTTGAATCCCCGAGTTCAGAATCATCCAAGCTGCTGACTTGTTGTGATCGGCTTTCGTGACGTGTGTCAATCATAATGATCTCTGCCAAATCTCCATATTCAATGGCTCTGTAAACGCTGTTCGTGTTATTGTCACGTATCGGCATCCATTCGAAATAAGCTTGTTTCGCTTTGTTTTTTCTTTCTATGTAATTTCCTTCCGTCATTGGATTGTGGTTTTCCGCACCAAGGAAATAGGAATCATTGGCCACTTCATGATCGTCCCAAACACAAATGATTGGATGTTGCTGATGCAAATTACGAAGGTCCTCATCCATTCTGTAAAATGAATAACGAGTTCGATAATCGATCAATTCTAAAATTTCATGCTCCGGCAGTAATACTGGACGATTGGCAGTGGAGTCTTGTCCGTATTCATAAATGTAGTCTCCAAGGTGAATGACTGCATCCAAATCATTTCTTTCTGCAATTCTACCATAAGAGTTGAAAAAACCATGTTGGTAATTACTACAAGAAACAACTGCAAATCGAAGTTGATCAGCATCATTTGCTGCGGTTTTGGTTCGTCCTGCAATGGAGTTGATTCCATCCACCTGAAATGCGTAGTAGTAAGTTGTTCCAGCATCAAGGTTCTGAACGTCCACTTTAACGGTATAATGTTTTTCATTGCTTGCATGCGTAATTCCTTGCTGAACAATGTTGCTAAAGCTGGTATCGGTTGCCATAAACCAAGCAACAGGAATGGAATCTGCAGGGTTGTCTATGGTCACCCTGGTCCAAATAATCACTGCTTCAGTCGTTGGATCTCCTGATGCAACCCCATGGTAAAATGGAGCTAAATCTTCCAAGATTGTAGAACGAGCATCGTTGTTTCTTGTAAAGGATTCGAGGTCTGTTTGTGAAATTATATTCAGCGCCAAGAAAAGGAATGAAATTGAGAACAAGTATTTTTTCATTTGGTGTGGTTTTGATCGGTCAAATATAAGTAAAAAGTGCGGGTTTTGGTACGCTCCGCTCGTGGGTTTTGGGGATTGGTCGCAACGCCGCTACGCGCGTTTTTATGCTTTTGGGTCGATGGCTGCCATCTTTGGGGTCGCAGGACTTCGCCTTTGCTTTTGTATTTTTTTTACTCAAACTCTATCACTTGCCAAGAACGTTTACCAACAGTCAAAATTTGCCCTCAGGCAAATGCAGACGTACCGACACGAATGGCGAAGCCGATGGTACCAACAGGTGCCGCAGGCACCGTACCAACAGCGAAGCGTACCTTCTAAACGTTGTACTTTGCCAAAGTTTTCTTTGTGTAGTCCGATAAGACCAATTCTCCACTCATTGCTGCTCTTTCCTCGAGCAATTGATCCCAATGATCGCATTTTTCCCAAAGGATTTTTTTGATCATTGATTGAGCTTGTGGGTTGGTATTTAGTAAAAAGTCTGCGAGTTTCATTACCCCTTCGTCAAGCGCTTCTGCAGAGTCGAAAACTTCTGCAAATAAACCTCTTGATTGTGCCCATTCAGCAGATTGAAACTGATCGGCGTTTATGGTAAGCTGGCTCATGGCTGAAATGCCGATTTTTCTTTCGACAGCTGGACCGACAACAAAAGGCCCGATGCCCACATTTAGTTCGCTTAGTTTTACAGAAGAAAATTTGGTAGCAAGACAATAATCGACAGCTGAGGCAACACCGACTCCACCACCAACAGCTTTTCCTTGAACACGACCAATGATCAACTTTGGACATTTGCGGCAAGCATTGATAACATTGGCAAAGCCCATGAAAAATTTCTTGCCTGTATCAAGGTCATTGATGGAAATTAATTCATCGAAGCTGGCTCCTGCGCAGAAGGTTCTGTCACCACCGCTTTTTAATAGGATCACTTGTATTTCATCATCTGTTCCAGCAGCCGAAATGGTATCTGCCAATTGCTTTAGAATGTCACTGGGAAGAGAATTGTGTTTTGGATGAAAGAAGGTGATCTGTGCCAGACCAGGCTTTAAAATTTCTTGTTTAACATATGCGTCCATGAAGTAGATTTTGTAGCGCAAAAATAAGAAAAATTATGGCAAGGTAGGCATTCGCAGTGCGGTATTCGTGGTTCGACTATCCCAGTATTCTTGGTGCTTAGCGACTTAGCGGCTTTGTGTTAAAATCAAGCAGTTTGATTCTTTAAAACATTAGCTCAAATTTGCGAGAATGGAAATTGTAAGAAATATTATTAAACCAAATAAAAGGATTATTGCAAAAAAAGTAGTGGACTTGGAATAGGAGTAGATGTTGTAATTGTAATCAGCAAAATCTTTGGTATACAAATGATCAGCGTATTCTGAAAAGGCTGCCAGATATTGTTCAGAGTTTTTATCAAGCTCGGATTCATCGAGGGCAAGATTATTTAATACATGCCTTGCCCTTATTAAATTTTCGTTTTCGACAAATACTTCAAAAGATTTTGCAACAGTGTTCTTTTCTTTTGAAATGTAATAGGCATCGATCCCCAATTGCTTTAGTTCTTCGATGGCAAATGCGGCATTGGCTTCGTATTTATAGTTGACAATGCTGGTCATTTTATAAAAAGTTTATGAATAAAATAGCGTGTTGTTTCATGTACATCACAGAAACTATTACAAGCGAGATGATGATTAAGGTGATGAAAATGTGATCTTTTAGGTCTTTCATGAAATGACTGTCGGTATCCTTGAGATATTCAGAAAGGCTTTCCTCTTTCTTTTTGTAATTGTTTTCAATAGATGGTGTTTTTAGGATGTAATCTGGATAGATAAACTTTTTTCCTTTTGACTTTCGATTGGTTCTTCTAAGACATTCGTGGTTTTTTACAATTCCGCCTAGCTTGTTCAAGCCCATAATTCCTGATTTTTGATTGTATTTGAAAAGTTAAACGCTTAGATATAAAGACTATCCTAAAAGCATGATAATTATTAATGAGAAGAAAACAATGCCTAAATAGATGACTCGTTTGTCTTTCAGTTCTCTTGAATCTCTATCTAATGTGTCTTGCAAGTAATTTGACTTTTTGTTTTTGTCAACATTTTCCAGACTGGCTCCAATATCATATCCATTTAGGAAATATTTTCCTTTTGATTTTATTCCAGTTTTTCTTAATCTTTCATGTTCTTTTACAGCCTGTATATGACCATTTGATGATGACATAATTATTTTATTTTGTTAAAAAAAAATCACCAATAACTTGTTTGAAAATAGATGGGTTAAAAACCATTGCTATTGTAATTTTAACCCTTTGGGATATGCAGAATAATGGTTATATACTGATACATATTCAAAAGTTGATTTGTTATAACTAGGAAAAGAATTGTCAAAAGATAGCATGCTCCTTTGCCTTTCAACTCTAGCGCATTTCATTCTAAACTGTTTTGGAGGTTAGTTGACCTTTTATTTTTGTCCACATCGATCAAGTAAGAATCATCAGGGTATTCAGGATTGCTATACAAAAAAATATTTAGTCTTTCTCTGTGGCCTTCTAAGGGGATCTCTGTGCATTGTTTTTATGAAATGTTATACTTCTATAACAAATGGAGCCTTGCATTAAGTTCCCAATTCATAATAATTCATTCAATATATTTAGTGGTTTTTGGGATAAGCAGGAAGTCAAAAAGTCGCTTTCAAAAAAAAAGTTTGGTTTCTTCTCAGCACATTTCTGCCTTAGCTTTCAAAAATGAAACAGCAAAGTTATGAGCTGAGAAAATGGTTTAAAATTTCAACTTCGGCTTCAACTTAGACTTCAACTTATTCAGAGTGAAATGCTTTTATTTATCCCTATTTCTTTTTTGAAAAATGAATCGTGTGAAACACAAATTATGGTTCCTGTGAAAGCGGCCATTGTATTCGTCAATACCTCGATGTTGTTTAAGTCCAGATTGTTAGTCGGCTCATCCAATAGGATCAAATCTGTTGCTTCATTGCTGATCATGATGCAGCAAAGTGAAAGGCGAAGTATTTCACCGCCACTGAGAACAGAACATTTTTTACTCCAAGAATCTCTATCAAAAAGATATCTTGAAAGCCTGATTTTTATTTCATGCTCTTTCAAGTTTTGATCATTAAATGAATCAGCTTGTTCCAACACGGTTTTCTTCCTATCAATTATTGAGTAATCTTGATCAATGAGAATGCCTTTTAATTTTCCATGAACCAATCCTGAACTTGCTTGGAGTTTGTTGGTCAATAGTTTTAACAAGGTTGATTTTCCACTGCCATTTCGGCCATTTATTTCTATCCGGTCTCCTGTGTAAATTTTAAAGCTAAGTGGATTTTTAATAACCGGATTTTGGGCATTGTAATGAAATGAAACATTTTCGAAAGAAATGATTTTTTTGCCTTTTATGATATTGGAGCTTGCAAAGTCTGTTTTGATTGTTCTATCAAATTTTTCTTTTGTTTTTAGCTCACTTATTTTTTGGTCATGTTGAAGATTGACTTTTTGTTGTTTTCCTTTTATAGAAGAAATTGTTCCCTCACTTTTGGCTTTTAATTTGTCGACCATTTTTTTATCCGTTCCTCTTTTGAGATGTCTTTTGGCTCCTCTTTGGCGCTCCTTTTCTTTTCGCTCGATCATGGATCTTTGCTTTTTCTGCAAATCTTGCTTTGTTTTTTCAGCGCTGTTAATTTTGCGTATAAGGCTTTGTTTTTCTGCTAGCCTTTGTTTGCGAAAGGCACTGAAATTACCATTGAACAATTGAACTCCATTGGGATTTAACTCAATTATTTTGTCACAAATCTCTAGCAGTTGACGATCGTGGCTGATTAGTAAAATTGACTTTTTACAATTCAAGAGCCAGTCGGTCAATTGTTGCCTGGCTTCAGAATCTAGGTGATTGCTCGGTTCGTCTAAAACGATGAAATTGGGATTTAATATTTCTACTCCAGAAAGTAGCACGCGAGTTTTTTCGCCACCACTCAATCTTGAAAATTCCATTTCAGGTTTTATATGATCCAAGGACCATTTCGAAAAGGCATTTTTTATTTTTAGTTCCAATTCCCAATCGTCATCGAAATTTTCATAGTCTTTTTCGTTTGTACTTCCTGCCATGATGGATTGATAGGCATTCCATTTTTTGTCTATTCCCAGCACCTCAATTACTTTTTGTTTATTCAACTGTCCGTAATGCTGAGGGATGAAATAGGGCCTTGTTTTTTCATCAAAAGTTATTGTTCCAAGAGCGGGTTTGAGTTTTCCGCTCACTAATTTTAGGAGGGTGCTTTTACCTACGCCATTTTCTCCAACCAAAGCCGTTAGACCGGTGTTCGAAACGGTGAAATTGATGTTGTTAAATAGGGTATTGCCATTGGGCAATTTGTATTGCAAATCTTGTATCAACAGCATGATGAAATGATTTGTTCCCTTTTCGAAAATAGGATTGACGAACAGGGATGTTGCAAGAAAAGATTCTTGATAAGAAGACCAGCTGTGCTGGTCTGGAATTGTGGAGAAATAGCAACAGTTTTAAAGAGCTGATTCTTATGTAATTCTTAAATAATCCCTTAGTAAACTCTTAGTAATCCTGTTTTGCTACCGCATTTAAGCTATTGAAATATTCATGAGCTGATGTATTGTTTTAATCTGTATACTAATAAGACGAAATGAGAAAGATAAAAGTTCCTATGTTGTGTTTTTTTTAGCTGTTTTTTTAAAAATTGAAAATCATTCCAGTTTCAGCAATGTTGAATCCTTTTTTGACAACATTTTTGTATTGTTCGCTATTTCTGTTTAATAGTGGGTTGGTGTGGTTGAGGTGTATAAAATGAATTTTCTGTTTTTCTTTATTAGAGAGTTTATCAAATTTTTCCATGCTTTCAATTACAAAAGGGTGGGGAATGAGTGAAATATCTCTGTTGTTTATTTCGTTTCCATCATAAAAGGTGGCATCGAGAAAGGCGTAATCCACTTTGGCTATTTCATCTGAGATATCTGAATTCCACTTTTCCCATTTGTCAATATCAGGAATGAAAAGGGCTGTTTTGTTTGGGCCAATTATTTTAAAGCCGACTGTTTCTGAGTATTCGTCTCTGTGAGGAACAGTGAAAGGCTGAACTTTTAGATTAGAGCTGACCTGAATTTCACGTTCGTTTTTCAAGGGTATGATAGAAATGTTTTCCTGCTTGACCAATTGACTCCAAGGGCCATTTTGTTCAAGAAAAGATTTCATTTTAGGCATGGCATAGACAGGCATTTTTTTTGCAGCCATGGCTTCTTTCCCCAAATACATCAAGCCAGTATAATGTCCAATGTGCGCATGGCTTAAAAATATACCATCGGCAGTTTCCGAATCAGATTGACTTAACTTTTTTAGTAGTTTCAACTGACTGGGCATGTCGGGGCTTGCTTCGAACAAATACTTCTTTTCGTTTTCGGGATCAACAAAGGCAAGGGAAACGACTTTTCTTCTAGATTCTGGATTTTGAAATAGATCTTTGCAACAATTTTTTTTACAAGCAATGTGAGGAGAACCGGCATCTTGAACGGTACCAAGAACCACTAAAGAAGGAGAAGTTATCTCAGTGGTGGTGGCTGTTGATTCTTTGTTTTCAAATTTAGCAGCTTCATGGCAGGAAACCAGGAAAAGCAACAGTGCTAAAACATTTGTAAATCTCATTAATAATAAATTTACAAATGTTTGTTGGATTTTAAGGCTCGACTGCAGAATAAGAATTTTTTTTGTTTTCGATTATCAATTTTTGGTCTTGCTTTAAGGCTCTCACAATTTTTTTTATGCTGATGTTTTCCAATTTGCTCTTGTACCAAATATGAAAGTATTGTTCATCAAACAAGTTTAAATCTAATTGATCAGCTTCATTTTGCAAAGAATGAAATTGAAGTTGAAGTTTTTTTGGATCATCGATATTGGCAATTTTTCTAGCCAGTTTCAATTCGAATTTGATTCTTGGGCTTTGAATCTTTTTCTTTCTTGCATAATAGTAGAGCGAGTTAAAATGAGGTTCTAGAAGATTTTTGTTGTTTGTTTCATAAAGCGAAAGAAACCCAAGCATTTTGGATTGGTAATACAACTCGGGGTAAAGATTAATTTCAGCAAGGTTTTCATATTCTTCAAGATAATTAACGACCTCTTTAAATTCTTCATTTAAGAAGCTGGTGACAATTTTGTCTGAAAGATATTCTATGGTTCTATATTCATTGTAGTTGGTTAGGTATTTACTGAGTTTAACCTGGTTACTTTTCATGAATTTATAAAGCAGTTCAAACTCAAATTGGCATTTTAATATTGCGATAAAATAACCGTAGTAAAACACATGGAAGAAAGAATCAATTTTTGGGCTAAATTCTTCTGCGTATTTGGTCGGGAAGTTCCCAATCTTTTGCAGGGCAAAGTTTGCTCTGTCAAAATCAGAGGCTTCGATGAGTGCTCTGATATAATTGAAATAAGTACCAAAGTAAATGTTTAAATTATTGGTTAGAAAGATTGGATTGTCTTCAATCAATTCTATGCCTTTTCTGTTGAATTCAAGAATCTTTTCGTTTTGATCCAAATCGGTGTAATAAATGAAATTGGTTTGCAACCAATAGATTTGCCCGAGTAAAGTCTTTATCTCATTTTTCGGGTTTAAGTCGAGGGTTTCTTTTAGCCAATTGTAGCTCGCTTTTATATCTGTTGGGTTGATTAATTCAGAGTTGAAATGTTGAATAATTGTTCTTCTGTAAATTGAATAAAATTGATGTTCATTGTTTATGTTGTCCAAAGCAGAATCTAATTTGTTTAGAGTTGCCAATGCTTCTTTTTCTTCAAATGTTTCCAAATGAGAAATTTGCATTTTTTCTAAATTGAAAAAATAGACCAATAGATGACTATGGGTTTCTTCTGAAATTTCAATCCCCTTTTTTATCAATTTTTTGGCATGATCTAACAAATTTTTATCAATCAATAATTTGATTTGTTTTATCAGCGTGTGTAAGTAAATATCTGCTCTTTTGTTTTGGTGAAAACTTACTAGAAATTGTAAAATTTGATTGTTAAGTCGATGTTTCTCATAATTGAAACGACTTTGATTCTTGGAATTACCAGTCAACTTTTTGAGAGTCACTTCATCGTATTCCTCCATTTTATTCATCGCATCGAACAATATTTTGGATTTGCTCCCATTTTTAATATTGTACTTAGACAGATATAAATGAAAGCTTCTCTTTTCTGTTTTATCTAGAGAGCAAACCAATGCAAATACATAATCCTTCATCAACAAATCGTATTAAGTTCCTTTAAATCAGTAGTTTGATTGATTCAAACCCTAAAAATAACCACTTCCTTCACCCCTTAGTAGTCTAAAATAATTAATAGTAAACTCAATTTGCTATTTATTTTCACAAAACATGAATTAATTTGATTTTCAAAAATAAAATTAATATCTAAGTGGATGATTAACAAGGGTTTATTGATTGATAAATGATTCGTTAAAATACTGTGTTTCTCTTAAGTCAATATTGAACTCAGCCACAGACTTTAAATTGGTAAGAAAGAAGGACCAGCAAATGCAGCAGTTGATAAAGGCAAATTCGTTTGCTGTTTGAGGATCTGAATTTGTTTGTCGGAGTGAAATTTCGCTTAGGCCATCAATGTTCTTAATTTCAAAAAAGACTTTGAATGATTGACCAAATGTGAAGTGGAAATGCTCGTTTTCTTTTATAGAGATGATTTCGCCTGTCGCTTCAAAGTCTTTCTGCCATTTGAAGTGGTATTGATCGCCAGCTTGAAGAGTATTGTTATTTAAGGAATATTCTTTTCTAAAGAATTTCACCTCTCCCAAAAACCAAGAGCACAAACCCTCTTCGCTTGTTAGCAAACGGAAGGTTTGTGCTACTGGTATTCTCAATAATATTTTTAGTAAGAATTGTTCTTTGCTAAAGTCTGAGGCTTTCATCAAAAACATTTTCTATAGATCATTTACAGCAAATCGAATTGTTCAAAATGATGGTGAAAGTGTTTTTGATTCAATAGCTTCCAATGGTATTTGTCCAGTTCTCCAAAGACTGGATTGAAGACTGTTGCTCCCGGGTTTGCCTTGAAAAATTCGTCCACTTCATCAATCGCTTTGAACATGGCTTCCTTGGCAGCATTAAAACTTTCGAAACGTAAATCTTCTGCTTCTCCTTTCTTTAATATCGGATGGTCAAATTCTCTAGGCATTGGTTTATAGTTCCAAAGAGAATCTTGCATTTTTTCTAGATGTTTTTCTGGAGTGATCATTTCACAAGGAATTTTTCTCAAGGCTAGTTGAGCAAAAAATTCAAAGTGCTCTACTAAATGTTGAGCTGTCATATGACCCCACTTTGGCTTGCTGTCTACTTTTAGCAAGTCGATTTTTTTGCCAATGTATTCATTGGTGAATTCAGGAAATGGTGATTTTTTCTGAACGAGTGTCAAAATAGTAGCCATGGCAACCAATTCGCCATTTTGGTCAAATATTTCTTCATACCATTTAACCACACCACATGGATGTTCTTTTCCACGGCTGTCTCTGTCTACTTTATTCTTGCAGGTTAATCGAACTTGAATTGTATCATTGTGATAAACAGGTCGAATGAAACGACATTCGTCCAGCCCATAGTTTGCACCAACTGGCCCTTTGGCAGGGTTTACAAAAAGTCCAGCTGCAGCTGCCAAGAGGAAGTAGCCATGCGCCGCTCGTTTTTCAAATATGCTTCCTTCCAAAGAGGTTATATCCGTATGTGCATAAAACACATCCCAAGTTAAATTGGCAAAGTTCTGGATGTCTGAATCTGTAATTGTCCGCTTATGTGTAAGGATTGACATGCCTGCTTCGATGTCCTCAAAATGATATTTGAAAGGATGTTTTGGAGCTTCAATAACTTTTGCACCTGGTTGGTAAATGCCTGTAATTTTGGCAATAGTCGTTGGACTTCCCTGCACTGCACATCTTTGAAGGTAGTGTTTGATTCCTCGCATTCCCCCCATTTCTTCTCCTCCGCCTGCTCTTCCAGGACCTCCATGAACCAGATTTGGTAGGGGCGAACCGTGCCCAGTACTAAACTTGGCCATGTCTCTATTGATCACCATGATTCTTCCATGATGACTGGCCGCTCCAATGACGAATTCTTTGGCAATATTATCGTCATAAGTAGCGATTGAACAAACCAATGATCCTTTGCCCATCTGAGCCAATTCAATGGCCTCATCGAGGTTTTTGTAAGGCATAATTGTACTGACTGGACCGAAGGCTTCCACTTCGTGTGGTGCCAAATTTTTAAATGGTTCTTTTTCCAATAGAAGGATCGGACTTAGAAAAGCTCCTTTGTCGTAATCTGCGTCAATCAAATCTATTTTATCCAACTTCCCATAAACAATATTGGCGGTTTGAGCCAACTCCATAACTCGGTCTCTTACTTCAATTACTTGGTCTTTACTCGCCAGTGCCCCCATTCTTACACCTTCAGCCATTGGATTGCCAATGGCAATTTTAGACAATTGTTTGCCCAAGGCTATTTGCACATCTTCAAGCAAGTTTTCAGGAACAAAAATTCTGCGGATGGCGGTACATTTCTGACCGCATTTTACAGTCATTTCTTTGCGCACCTCCTTGATGAATAAATCAAACTCAGCTGTGCCTGGAACAGCATCTTCGCCAAGTACGGAGCAATTCAAACTATCGGCTTCCATGTTGAAAGGAACCGCTTCATTTATCACTCTTTGGTGTGACTTGAGCATTCTTCCCGTTGTTGCCGAACCTGTAAATGTCACCACATCTTGAGACTCTACGCCATCGAGAATTGTTCTGGCAGAGCCACATATTAACTGCAAAGCTCCTTCTGGTAAAATTCCTGAGGCGATGACTTCTCTTACGACTGCTTCGGTTAAAAAGGAAGTGGAAGTAGCAGGTTTTACAACCGCCGCAAGGCCAGCCATCCAATTGACGGCACATTTTTCAAACATGCCCCAGACTGGGAAGTTATAAGCATTGATGTGAACGGCAACGCCCCTTTTGGGAACCATGATGTGATGTCCCATGAACTGGCCGCCTCTCGAAAGGTCAATTGCATCGCCATCTACATGATAACTTTGATTGGGGAAGTTTTTTCTATGAGAAGCATTGGCAAAAAGGTTTCCAAATCCTCCTTCAATATCGATCCAAGAGTCGGCTCTGGTTGCTCCTGTTTTATAAGAAACTTCATAAAATTGTTCCTTCTTTTTTGTCAAGTACAGTGCCAGTTTTTTTAGCATCATCCCTCTTTCCTGAAAGGTCATTTTTCTAAGGGCTGGACTTCCTGTTTTTCTTCCGTATTGTAAAATTTCACCAAAGTCCAATCCCTTGGTGGTAGCGGTTGCTACTATTTCACCATTGATAGAATTGTAGAGGTTTTGGCCGTCGCCGTCGCCGTCTATCCAGTTTCCGAGTATGTAGTTTCCTAATTTCATTTTTGGTACGGCCTTCGGCCTTTTGGTACGGTGCCTACGGCACCTGTTGGTATATTCGCCTTTGGCATTATTGTTAGTATGGCTTCATTAGTCTTCTACTAATTTTGCCTGTTGGATTTGCTTTTTTTTTGTTTATAAATTTTTCGCTCGAATCCCGAAAACCGAATCCCGAAAACCGAGAATCAAGCTTTCTCTAAGATCGCTGCATAACCTTGCCCAACCCCAACACACATCGTAACCAAGGCATATTTTTTGCCAGTCAGTTGTAATTCAAGGGCAGCAGAATTGGCCAATCTGGCTCCTGTAGCTCCGAGTGGATGACCGATGGCGATGGCTCCTCCATTTGGATTGATTCTTGGATCATCGTCTGCCAAGCCCCATTCTCTAATGCAGGCAAGAGATTGAGAGGCGAAGGCTTCATTTAATTCTATTATGTCCATGTCTTCCATTCGAAGACCAGCTTTTGCCAATGCTTTGTTGGAAGCTTGAACTGGGCCGATTCCCATTATTTTAGGTTCGACTCCGATGACGGCAGAACTAACAATTCTGGCCAATGGGTTTAGGCTGTATTTTTTTACTGCTTCGTCTGAGGCGATAATGCTTACTGCTGCGCCATCATTTAATCCAGATGCATTTCCAGCAGTAACGGTTCCGCCTTGATCAGCTTTTTTGAAAGCGGGACGGAGTTTCGATAAAATTTCAACCGTACTGCTTGGTCTTATGAATTCGTCTTGGTCGAAGCGAATGGGATCTTTTTTTCTTTGTGGAATTTCGACAGCAACAATTTCTTTTGCAAGTCTTCCACTCCTTTGCGCGGCTGTGGCTTTTGCTTGAGACCAGGCGGCAAATTTATCTTGATCTTCTCGGCTGATCGAATATTTTTCAACGAGGTTTTCGGCGGTAATGCCCATGCCGTCGGTGCCATACATTTCATGCATCTTTTTATTGACGAATCTCCAGCCGAAGCTGCTGTCGTGCATTTGTGCATCTCTGCCGAATGGCTTGGAAACTTTTGAGATAACCCAAGGTCCTCTTGTCATGTGCTCCAATCCTCCAGCAATGAATACGTCGCCATCTCCCGCCTTGATAGCGCGATTGGAATGGATGATGGATGAAAGTCCAGAAGAGCAAAGACGGTTGACAGTTTCTCCTGGAACGGAGTAGGGAAGACCAGCAAGAAGCAAACACATTCTGGCGACATTTCGGTTGTCTTCGCCGGCTTGGTTGGCGCAGCCTAGGATCACGTCGTCATAGGCCTCTTTCGGAATAGAAGGATTTCTGCTGATCAGTTCTCTTATAACATGCGCACCCAAATCATCTGTTCTGATTGTTGAAAGTGATCCGGTAAATTTTCCGATTGGGGTTCTGATTCCATCTACTATATATGCTTCTTTCATTGTTTTGTTTGTTAAGCTGTTAGCCATTGGCCTTTAGCCTTTGGTTTTTTTTTGCTGTTGCTTTTTTTTGGCTTTTAGCTATTGGCCGTTGGCCTTTGGCTTTTTTTTTGCTGTTGCTTTTTGTAGAGGCCTTTAGCTATTGGCCTTTGGCCTTTGGCTTTTTTTTGATTTTAGCAGCCTTTGAAATTGGGCTTTCTTTTTTCGACGAATGCTGCAACGCCTTCGTGGTAATCATCTGTTTCGCTGGCTTCTATTTGCAATGTTGCTTCTAGGGCCAACTGTTCTTCAAGGCTGTTGCTCCAGCTGGCATTGATGGCTCTTTTGGTCAAGCCCAATCCTTTGGTTGGCATGTGTGCTAGTTTTGTAGCAATTTTTTCTACTTCTTCGTGAAATGAGTCCATTGGAAAATATTTATAAATCATTCCAAGGCGTTCGGCTTCTGCTGCTCCAATCTTATCTCCCAGCATGGCAAAGGCCATCGCTTTTGCGCGTCCGACTTTACGGATGAGGTTGAAGGTTCCACCACTGTCAGGAATCAGTCCGATTGCGCTGAAGGCTTGTATGAAACTTGCTTTTTCATTGGCTAAAATGATGTCGCAAGCCAAGGCCAAGTTTGCGCCTGCACCTGCGGCCACTCCATTGACTGCTGCGATGAAAGGTTTTTCTATTGTTGAAATTAATTTCACGATAGGTGTGTATCGCTCTCTTAACAGTGCTTCGAAGCCCGGCATGATTTCGGGAGTGGTCACTTCCTTCAAATCTTGCCCAGCGCAAAATGCCTTGCCTTCTCCTGTTATGACCACCGCACGAATTTCATCATTGCTTTTGCATTCCTCGAGCGCTGAAATCCATTCTGCAGCTAGTTCAGCATTGACACTGTTGAAGGCTTCTGGACGGTTTAGTTTTATCCAAGCGACATTGTTTTCTATGGTGAAATTTATGGTATTCATTGGTCGGGAATTTTTTTTATTTTAGGCATTTAAAGTAATCAAATGGTTCGAGGCAGTCTTCACATTGGAACAAAGCTTTGCAGGCTGTGGAGCCGAATTGGCTGACCATTTTGGTATTGGTTGATTTGCATCTGGTACATTTCACCAATTTCACTCCATCGATCAAAGCCATTTTGTCGGCCTCCTCATTCATTGGTGGGGCGATGCCGTATTCTTCTAGCCTGGCTCTACCGTTTAGGGTGATCCAGTCGGTTGACCAAGCCGGAGCGAGAATCAATTCAATATTAGTTGTGTAGCCTTCTTTTTTAAAGGCCGCTCTGATGTCATCTGCGATGCTGTCCATTGCTGGGCAGCCGGAATAAGTTGGGGTGATTTTTAGGTTTATGTCTGTTCCATTTATTTCAATAAAACGAACAATGCCCATGTCCATGATGGAAAGGACAGGGATTTCTGGATCGCATACTGAAGTCAGTATGGATTTTATTTTAGCATCTTTTATTTCAATCTGTTGATCTACCATTGCATATTTGGATAAGCTCTTTGCATGTATTGGAAATTGGATAAAATGAATCCCAGTTGTTCTGAATGCAGTCCCTGTTTTCCTTGAGCCATTCTTGGTTTTAGCTCTTTGTATTCCATTGTTGCATCGGCCAAGACTTGCTCTACTTTTTGAGTGAACTGTTCTTCTACTAATTTTAAGTCAGCTCCGATGCCAGCCTCTTTCATTTCACGTTCAATATTAGATTCTACAAAGAATTCGTTTGTGAAAGGAAACAAATGATTGATGGCTTCTTGCATTTTTTCATGACTTTCGGCTGTGCCTGCGCCGAGTCTTTTTACCCATTCGGAAGAAAAGCGAAGATGGTAAGCGGACTCTTTAATGGATTTGTGCGCAATGGCAGCAATGTCTGTATTCTTGCTTTTTTGTAATTGTTGGAGCAGTGGAAAATGGAAAGCATCGAACAAAAACTGTCTTCCGATTACGTAACCAAAATGTGTATTGGGTTGTTCGACCAAAAGTGTATTTCTGTAATCTCTTTCGTAGCGGAGGAATGCGATGCTGTCCTCGGTGCTTTCTCCGCCTTTTACCTTGGCTGCTAATTGGAAATAGGATCGGACTTGACCGAAGAGATCAAGAGACATGTTTGTCAAGGCGATGTCGGTTTCCAAGGTTGGGCCATGCCCACAGAGTTCTGACAAGCGATGGCCGAGGATCATGGAATTGTCTCCAAGCATCAACAAGTATTCGTAAAGCTTGTTGTCGCTGTTTGCTGTTTGCTGATCAGTCATCTTAAATGTGCTTTAATTCTATTGGCAATTCATAAAATGTTGGGTGGCGGTAGACCTTGTCTTTTGCAGGTTCGTACAATTCGCCGCTGTTTTCTGGATTAGAAGCAGTGATGTGTTTGGATTCAATTACCCAAATACTGACGCCTTCTTGGCGGCGTGTATATACATCTCTAGCGTTTTCGATTGCCATTGTGGCGTCGGCTGCGTGAAGGCTTCCGACATGTCTGTGTTCCAGACCGTTTTTACTTCTGATGAAAACTTCCCAGATGGGCCATTCTTCTTTTTTCATTCTTGGTGGTTTGTTTTATGAACAGGATCGCCTGCCACACGAAGGCACAAAGTCACGAAGACTTGGTGGCTTTTGGGCTTTTTGTTAAATTGCTTTTGTTAATTGTGCGTTTTTCTTTTCGGCGTAGGCCATTGCTGCGTCGCGGACCCATTCTCCATTGTCCCAGGCTTCGACTTTGGCTTTGAGGCGTTCTTTGTTGCAAGGGCCGTTTCCTTTTACGACTTGCCAGAACTCTGTCCAATCTATTTCACCGAAATCATAATGACCTCTTTCCTCGTTCCATTTTAGGTCAGGATCGGGAATGGTGAGTCCAAGGACTTCGGCTTGTGGGACGGTGATGTCGACAAAGCGTTGTCTCAGTTCGTCATTGGTTTTTCTTTTGATTTTCCATTTGACCGATTGGGCGGTATTGGGAGACTGATCGTCTGGTGGGCCGAACATCATTAAAGAGGGCCACCAGAATCTGTTGAGGGCATCTTGGGCCATTTCTTTTTGAACGGCGGTTCCATTGCAAAGGATTAATAAAATTTCATAACCTTGACGTTGGTGGAAACTTTCTTCTTTGCAAATTCTTACCATTGCACGGGCGTAGGGACCGAAAGAAGTTCTCGTCAGCATGACCTGATTGATGATGGCCGCGCCGTCAACCAACCAGCCGATTGTTCCCATGTCAGCCCAACTGAGGGTGGGGTAGTTGAAGATACTTGAATACTTGGCTTTGCCGGTGTGCAGTTGCTCATACATTTCATCCCGACTAATACCAAGCGTTTCAGCAGCGCTGTAGAGATAGAGTCCGTGACCGGCTTCATCTTGTACTTTGGCCAGTAGCGTGCATTTTCTTTTTAGAGAAGGCGCCCTGGTGATCCAGTTTCCTTCGGGGAGCATTCCGACAACTTCGGAGTGGGCATGTTGTGAAATTTGGCGGATGTGTGTTTTCCTGTATTTCTCAGGCATCCAATCCTTTGGTTCGATTTTTTCTCCAGCATCGATTCTTGCTTGAAATTGATCCTCTAAATTTTTGACATTGTCCATATTATTAGTATTTAGATCGCTTCGCTTATGGTTTAGATCGCTTTGCTTATGGTATTAAGTACAAAGACAAAATAATTTTGAGTTGTTCACGAATTTAAGCTCATTTACTTTAAGATCGAATTAAGCATCGAAATCAACGACTACTCTTTCTGAAATTGGTAGCGATTGACAAGTAAGTATGTAACCTTCTTCGATTTCTTCTTCGTCTAATCCGTAACAAACCAATACTTCCACTTGGCCTTCCATTAATTTTGCTTTGCAGGTGCAACAGACACCTCCTTTGCAGGCGTAAGGTAAGTCGGCAGAATTATTCATGGCGGCGTCCAGTAAATTATTGGATCCTTGTTCCATGTTAAAGTTAAAACTTTTGCCGCCTTCTAAAATAGTAACTTCAGATATTTTTCCTTTTAGTTTGTCCGCAATTTTTTCCTTTGCTTTGGCTTGTGCTTCAATATTGGTTCCGAACAATTCGAAGTGGATGTTTTCTTTTTTGACATTTTTAGAAAGTAGGAAATCTTGAATCATGAAAATCATGCTTTCCGGTCCGCAACTGAAATAGTCGTCGATTTGATTGACGTCGCAGATGGAATTGAAAATAGTTTCCATTTTTGCTTCATCCAATCTCCCGTTTAGCAATGGTACACTTCTAAATTCGCGGGTCAGGAAATAGAATATTTCCAGTCGATCCATGAATTGATTTTTCAGCGCTTCCAGTTCTTCTTTAAGAATGATGGAAGCGACTGTTTGGTTGATATAAAATAATTTGAAGGTCGATTTTGGTTCGGCTATCAAATGGGTTTTGATGATGGAAAAGATTGGCGTGATTCCACTTCCTGCGGCGAAGGCTACATAATTTTTCTGTATTTCAGGATTTGTTTCAACGAAGAAATTGCCGTCTGGTGGAAGGGCTTCAATGCTTTCTCCTGCTTTGAGGATTTCGTTGGCGAAGGTGGAGAATTTTCCTCCTTCGATCTTTTTGACTCCGACTTTCCATTCCTTATCGAATGGGCTGGAGCAAAGAGAATAGGAGCGTCTGACTTCCTCTCCTTCAATGAAAGTTCTGAGTGTTAAATATTGGCCTTGCTTGAATGAAAATTGATTTTGCAGATTTTCGTTGATGTCAAAAGATATTATTGCACAATCATCTGTGCATTTTTTAATGTCCTTAACCTTTAGTTCAACGAATTCTTTCATGTGTTTTGCTAGATTTTAGATCGGTTGTATTGAATTGTAAATA
>CALBCY010000061.1 GCA_937927195.1 uncultured Chitinophagales bacterium | reverse complement strand
TCGCCTTGGCAAAGAAGGAGACTTTTCCAATGCAATCATTCTATTTACTTCTAATATTGCGAGTGATTTTATTATGGAAAGTTTCAATAATGATGAAGTCCCTGCGTCTAATGTTTTGATGGAAAAAATGGCTGGATATTTCAGACCAGAGTTTTTAGCAAGACTGACGGAGATCGTTCCATTTGCTCCAATTTCTGAAAATGTGGTAGAATTGATTTTTGACATACACTTGGGCAAATTATTAAAAGCCTTGAACCAACAAGGAATTACTTTGAACATATCTCCAGAGGCAAAAACAGAATTGGCTCATTCCGGATTCAATCAAAAATACGGAGCCAGACCGGTTAAAGGAGTGATCAGAAATAAAATCAGAAGGCCTATTTCGAGGATGATCATTTCAGGAGCTGTGAAGAAGGGAAGTGTAATAGAATTATCATTGAAAGAGGACAAAGAATTGGACTGGAAATATTAAAAATAAATTTTCTAACATAAAATTTTATTCTTATGAAATATGAACTAGGTGGACAAGAAGTACCTCGCGATGCAGCGGAGGCGATTTCACAAATTTCACAAAATCGAACTTTGATGATGCAAAAACTAACAGGTGATGCTCCAATCAAACCAGAAATAGTGGAAGGCTTAAAAACAGTAGGTGAAGTATTTGAACATTTTAAACCAACTGTAGATGTAAGTTTTGAAAATGAAGAAGGAGTCGAAGAAGATGAAAAACTCAACTTTAGCAACCTCGGAGATTTTACAAAAAAAGGCATCGTTGCACAAAGCGATTTTCTTCAAAAATTAACCAGTCAGCAAAATGATGGCCAAAAGTTTTTGAAGCAATTGAAATCTAATAAAATTCTAAACTCGGTACTTGCAAACCCTGAGGCCAAGGCTTCTTACGTTGCTGCCCTCCAAGAAATCCTTTCGGAATTAGAAGGAGGAGACGAAGCTTAATTCATTAACCCAAAATTTAAAAACTATTAACAATGGCAGAAAAAGAAAAAAAAGCAGGAGGCGATGTGCAGGTCAAAGAAGGTGCTGCGGCAGTAGACCATCTAACGGCCCTCGGAAAATATGGTGGGTTCACTTTATTGGAAACCTCTGTTGAAGGGATTCAAAACATGAACCCTGAAAGAAAAGCAAGAAAAAGAATCTTCCTTCAGGAAGAGACAAAAAAAGTAGACAAAGAGTTATTGAAAAAAAGACTAACCCTTTGGTTGGCTTTGATTCAAGATTCAGAAACAGTTCCTGAAATGGCAGAAAAATGTCAAGCTCAAATAGAGAAAGCAGCGCAATTACTTACTAAAAACCTTGGAAGTGCAATCAATAAAACAAGAGATCTGGAAAGAAATTACCGATCAGTAGCCTTGTTCTATAAAAATTCAGAAAGTGACAAAATAAAGAACGTATCTATAATGAATGCAGAGATGGATCAATTGAATGATCTAGACAATACCACTTTCATTGATGCAGTTTCTGAAGAACTAAAAGCCAATTTTGACCGTTTGGATTTGAGAGATCATTATTCCTTAATGGTTATTCCGGGATATTTAGGCTCGAAAAAGGTTGTCGAAAAATGGGGCAAAATGGCCTTCGAAAACAAAGTTATGTTGTTAACTGATTTTGAAGACATGGATGCTCCAGATGATGTAATGGATTTATTTGAATCTGCTGACCTTGCTTCAGGTGATCTATTCTTATCAAATGTAATCATGAGCTGTAACTGGTTAGCTGGAAGAGAACAATACACAGACATTGGAGAAGAAGATGGTTTATTTGTACCTCCTTCCTCTGCTCTTGCAGGAAAAATCTATAAAACTTTGATGTCTCAGGTTACTGCAGGTAAAAAGTTTGGTGGAATGAATGAAGTAGACGGCGTGCGTTTCCCATTGAAAAAATCCGAACTCTCAAATCTTGAAAGAATGGGATTGGTTCCAATGGTCAATGAATACGGAAAAGTAATGGCATTCTCGGCCAAGACTCTATTCAACGGAGACAACATCGGATTACAAACATATTCAGTTGTGAGAGTCTTTGATTATGTAACTAAAGTTTTGATAGACTTCCTGAACAGAAGAGCATTCGAAAACTTTGATTCCAAAAACAAAGAAAATATCCAAGAACAAATTGTCAAGTTTTTGACCAGTGTCAAAGGACCTGGTAAATTGATTGAGAAATTTCAAATCAAACGTTTCCAACAAGATAAATCTGACAAAACCAAAGTTCATTTGGACATTCACATCACACCATATTTTCCAGCTAAGAATTTCATGATTCGATTGGGAGGAACCAAAGGAGATGACTCTGAAATGGCTGCATGGGATGCAGAATATGCTCAACAATAATTAGTCGTCAGCGACATAAAACAATATTTTTTAACACATTTTTTTATCTAAATTTTTATTTATTATGGCTTATAAATCAATATTAGAAATTGATGGCAAAAAATTCAGACTTGAATCTTTAGAATTTGGTGCATTTCAACATGCAGATGCCACTGGGCGGCCTTCAACAGAAGTTTTTGCAGGAACAATCAATATGTCAATTGAAATGCAACCAGACCATACCTTTATGTGGGATTGGGCCATCAGATCTAGCGAGCAAAAGGATGGTACAATCACCATTGTTGACCCTAAACTAAAAGGAGGTGAATTTAAAAAGGTAACCTTCAAAAAAGCTTTCTGTACTGCCTGGAATACAAGCGTTAGCGACCAGGGAACAGATCAAATGTATGAGCAAATTACCATAATGTGTCATGAATTAGATTTGTCTGGCTCTGCATTTGCCAACCCTTGGGAAACTTTTGCGGACTGATCGAGCAAATTTTGTATTAATATGTGAAACTGCAAGGAGTGCCATTCTTGAAATTTTGTAAAGAGCTCTAAAATTTATTATTACATTGTAATAGTACAAATGCTTCAACAAATTTTAAAAATTGCACTCCTGCTTTTAACAAAAAAACGGAAAAACAAATGGCGCTGATAATAGAAAAAAAAATAAGTATTGATGGAAATGAAGTCGGTTTTTTTCACAACCTTTCTCTCCAGCAAGACTTACATTGGCATCATCGATTTGAACTATTATTACCTATAAACTACCTCTTGGGAGCTCTCGGAAAATCATCTAGTGATTCTGATCCCATTGAAAACAAATTCAATTCCTGCAAAGATTGTATAGGCAAGAAGTTTTCTCTTGAAATGAATCTTATTGATGCTCAAAATGCTAGTGGACAAAATTTCAACGGAATTATCACCAACCTATCAATTGCAAGAGGATTTGGAAAACAAAGTGACATCAAAGTAAGTGGATACAGCCCAACAATCTTATTAAACAATGGCAACTCAACCCGCTCTTTCTCCGACCAATCTTTAAGCGACATTTTCAACAATGTTTGCGGTTCTTACGACAAAAGCCTTCTTGGAGCAAAATCAGAAACAACCAATAGTTCTATTTTCGAATATACCGTTCAATACAATGAAAGCGATTTCAACTTTCTAAGCAGAATCGCCGATAGAAACAACGAATGGTTACTCTACGACGGAATAAATCTTATTCTAGGTCCTTCTGAAAAAGAAGATGTCATTGACCTTTATTTAGGCGATGTTCTCTTAGATTTCAATCTGAGCATGAACCTACAATCACTGCAATTCAAAGAAATAAGATACGATTACCAAAACTCAAAAATATACGAAGCCGAAAACTCTACAAAAAATGTAAGTGGCTTGGGCGATTGGGGTGATTTCGCTTTAAGTGAAAGCGACATGTTATTCGACACTGAACCAGTCAATAATCACAACGGCTTTGCCGACAAAAAGAAGGTTGTCGAGGATTATGTAGAAAAAAGAAGAGCACAGCTTGCTACCAATCTCATCACCATGACCGGAACCAGTAAGCATGCCGATCTGCGTGTAGGTTCTATTATTGAAATAAAAGGCGCTTCCTCTACTCATCAAACATTGGGCAATGAAAGCATGGGCAAATATATTGTTATCAAAGCCTCTCATTATTTAAGTCATAAGGGTGATTATGAAAACAATTTCATCGCCATTCCAGCTGATGTAAAACACCCGCCAGTCAACCAACATGTCAAACCAGTCTACGCAGAAAACCAAATTGCCCGAGTGACTGAAAACGTGGATGATCCCGAAAAGCAAGGAAGGATCAGAGCACAGTTTGGATGGCAAATTGATGATCAGGAAAACACCCCTTGGCTCAGATTAATGACGCCACATTCTGGTAAAGAATACGGCTTTTATTTCATCCCAGAGTTAGATGAAGATGTGATGATCGCTTTTGAAAATGGTGATCCCGATCGCCCCTATGTATTAGGCTCTATGTTCAGAAGTAATCGGCAAAACGGAGGCATGGCCGATCCTGACAACAACAACAAAACCATCCGAACAAGAACAGGAAACGAATTGACCTTTGTTGACGAACCAGGTAAAGAAACAATCAAAATATTTAATCCAGACAATGACAATGAAATCATTTTGACAATGGATGGAAAAAAAATAAGAATAAAAACCATCGGCCTGCTTGAAATGATTGCTGAGAACATTACAATGACAGCACACAAAGACATGAGCATTTCAGTTGGAGAGAATTTCGATGTAACTGTTGGAAAGGACAAAACCCTCGCTGTTGGAGAGAATGAAACCTCTGACATTGGAAAAAATAAGTCTGTTAGTATTGCAGAGGATTATAATGAGTCCATCGGTAAAGATCACAGTACTACTGTTGGAAAAGCATCAAGTCTTACCGTTGATAAAGCAATCAGTATTTCAAGCAAGGACGGCATCACAATTGATGCGATGAAGGATGTTGCAATAGAAACTAAAATGAAAGCCCTGCTATCAGGCAAAGCTGGAGTTACTGTTGAAACTACGGCTATGGCTGAAATAAGCGGCAAAGGTGGTGCAACTGTAAAATCAAGTGGAATAGTAAACATTGATGGTTCAATGATAAACGTTAAAGGCAAAGGACCAGTAGCGGTAAAAGGTGCTTTAATCACACTTAACTAATTTTTGAAAACAACAAAATGAATTTCAAAAATTACAAATTGCCGTTGCAACCAGGATTAATTCTAAAAAAAGAACAGCATCCGGAATGTGTCAGAATAGAAGAATCTATTGCCCACAACATTCACTTGATTCTAATGACCAGGTTTGGAGAAAATCGATTCGATGAAAGTTACGGAAATGCAGTTTGGGAATATGATTTTGAAATTTTACCACAAATTTCAAAATGGCAAACACACATTGCTAATTCAATTGCAGATTCTATCAGAACACATGAAAAAAGACTAATCAATATCAAAGTCAAAGTAAGTGTAGATCAAAAAGAATTTCCAAATGATGAAAAAAATAACATTCCAGCAAGAGTAAAAAGAAGGATACAGGTAATAGTAAATGCCAAACTCATCAAAACAAACGAAAGTTTCAGATTTGAAGAGGCTATCTATTTTAGTCCAATTTCATTGGATTAAATCTGATTCGGCATCTATCAATATTTAAAGGCAGTTTCACATTAAGAACCCACCTGTTCCAAATTGTAAGGCATCGAACCTCCTAGGTTCGTTGCCTTCTTCTTGTTAGTTTTTAGGCCTTTGGCTGTTAGCCTTTGGCCATTGGCAAATTCTTATTGTTCAACAGTAAAAACTGTGGTTCAAAAAAAGGCCAATAGCCTATAAAAAACAATGGCTCAAAAAAAAAGCCAATAGCTAAAAGCCAACGGCCAATAGCCTATATAAAAAAATGGCTCAAAAAAAAAGCCAATAGCTAAAAGCCAAAGGCCAATAGCCTATAAAAAACAATGGCTCAAAAAAATGCCAATAGCTAAAAGCCAACGGCCAATAGCCTATAGAAAACAATGGCTCAAAAAAAAGCCAATAGCTAAAAGCCAACGGCCAATAGCCTAAAAAACCAATAGCTAAAAGCCAACGGCCAATAGCCTATATAAAAAACAATGGCTCAAAAAAAAGCCAATAGCTAAAAGCCAACGGCCAATAGCCTATAAAAACCAATAGCTAAAAGCCAAAGGCCAATAGCCTATAAAAAAAAACAATGGCAGATTTAATTCATAAGAAAAAAGTTTCCAGGGAAGAAATAAAAAGCAGAATGCTCAAGTCAGCAGCAAAGCTTTGGGGATTTCAAGATTCCGAAATGGACGCTTTTGATCCTTTGGTCAGTCTACTTATTGGATCCTGCGCAACAGAGTTTGAGAAAATTGACCATGAAATCCATGCCTCTCATGCCAGAGTTCTTGGCCGCCTTGCCCAGTTAATGACTCCCGACGTTAGCACTGGACCTCAACCCTCCTACTCCATCAGCCAAATGCGAAGTGTTGAACCAAGCTCTATAATTGGTAGAAACATCTCCCTCAATTTCAAAAAACAACTGCCAAAAAGATCTCAAGAAGATCGCAAAAAATTCAAAGAAGTTCATTTTACCCCAACCAGCAATTTTCAGATTTATGACGGCGCCATAACAGCCATAGCTGCCAACCATAGAATTTATTTAGCTGAAAATGCCTTACACAGAGAAGCCATTGCCGAAACAATAATGGGCGAACAAATAGGCGCCTTGAATCTTTGGATTGGACTCGATTTAAATAAAGAGATAGAAAGTCTTGAAAATCTTTCCCTTTACTTCGACTGGCCAAATGATCCCAACCGAAGCTTGTATTATCAGTTATTGCCTTATGTGAAAGCTTTTATCGGGACGCACGAAATATCTATGCAATCAGGCTTCCCTAAAATTAAGTTGAATGAAAAAGAAGTTGAAATAGAAAAGCTTTACAAAGCTTATGACATCGCAAAAAAAACAGAGGATCAAGTCGACTCCCTTTTTCAACATCACTACATCCACTTTGATGGAAGTGAAGAAAAGTTTGTTTGGCAAAACCATTTAAAAAGTTATCCCGAAGAATTTCAAAAATCATTTGATGAAGGAGACCTCGGCGATTTGAAAGACCCTGTCCTTTGGATAAAATTGGTTTTTCCCCAATCTTTCCCCGTCGAAGCATTGGACAATGTATATTGTGGAATCAATTGTGTCCCAATTATCAACAGACGACTCAACAAACTAATTCACAGTTTGAAGCAGGACATCAACATCGTTCCGCTGGATTCAGAAAGCCTCTTTTTCAATGTAAGTTTGGTTCAAGATAGCAACGGAAACACCTATCGAGAAGCAAGCCCACTGACAAGACTGGTTCATTACAAGTCGCTCACCTATTCTCTAAGACAAGGCAATATCGGAAGATACGATGAACGCAATGCTTCGGAAATGACCAATTACCTGCACGATCTACTCAGAGATGAAAGTGCCTCTTTCTCCGCATTAAACCGCGATTGGCTAGATTTGGAAGTCAAAGAAATGAAACAAATCCTCGCCAGAATCGAGCAGAAATTAAGCGAATCAGGAAGGAAAGAATCAAGCGCCTATTTGATCGTAAAACCAAAAGAAAAAGGGGATTCAGCTTATGTCAATTTTTGGACGACAGATGGTGAATTTGCAAACAACATTGCCGTCGGCACACGACTAGACCTGGACAGTGGCATCGACGTAGACAAAAAAGACATCATCATTATCAAAAACACCAAAGGCGGGAGAAGCAAACTCAATGCATCAGAAAGCCTTTTTGCATACAAGGAAGCAGTTTTGACCAGAGGAAGGGTTGTTACCGCCGAAGACATCAAAACCGTTTGTTTTGCCAAACTTGGCAATCAAATCAGAAAAGTAGAAATAACCAAGGGCATAAGTATTGGGCAAGAAAAAACAAGTGGGCTTGTTCGAACCATTGAAATACTTTTATACCCTTCACAACAAAGCAAAATTCTTGAAGAAGAGTGGGAGGAAATTTGCATTAACTTGAAATCAAATTTGGAACAGCAATCTACTTTAACCTATCCTTTCAGGCTCAAGGTTAAAATGGATTGAAACAACAATGGAATTAGAATACAAAATAAAAGAATTGATCAAAAACTATCCGCTCGATATTCGAGCTGAGGTTTTAATGGCTGAATTGGTCGAAATGGGCTTAGATCCCAAACGAATATTCATTCAACCCATTGGTATATTCCGCAGGTTTTATCAAAAGGATGTCGTAAAAGTTGATTTCACCTATTCAGATTTAAATAAAATTGAACTGGTTCATATTTCAGTCAATCGAGAAGGCTTATACGATTCTCTTCCTGAAGGTCTCTTCCATCAACCAAGAGAAAGGAACTCCTACAAGTCGAAAGACCTGATGAAAGAGGAAGTAAAAGTTCACCGACAGGAAGAAAAAAATGCTAGGAACTTTTTCAAACCTCTAGAACGAGAATTTTACAATCAACGAATTTATCTCGAACAACAAGAGCGAGAAGCACTGCTCGATTTCTCCAATGAATTGATCAAAAAGTTTTGGGATTTACCAAAGGGACTTAACAGCAAACAAACCAATATCCTTCTTTACATTCTCCCTGCAGCCAGCCGAATTGTAGGCAATCTAAAACTTACAGAACTATGCCTGACTGCCATTCTTGAAGCGCCTGTAAGACTAAAAATTGGAACATGTCCAGTCCATCAAGCGAAGGACGATGATTGTTCAGTCCTTGGCCAAGGCATTCTCGGAGTCAACAACATTCTTGGAGCTGAATTCATTGACGGAGTTCCAGCAGTAAAACTGACCATTGGCCCAATTTCACCAAAGGAAGTATCGCTATACTTGCCTAGTGGGAGACAAAAAAAATTACTCGATTGGATCAGCGGATATTTCATTCCTATTGAATGGGACATTGAAACACACATTGAAGTAGACAACAACGAACTAATCTTTGAACTAAACAGCGAAAATAGCATTTTGGGATATGCCATTGGAATTTGAATTGAAGCAGAAATCTAAGATTGGGACAATGACTAAAATAAAATTGAAAATTAAAACTTATTGATATGCTAGATAAAATGAGATATTTTCCAGTCAACTGGGTCGATGGAATGAAAATTTCCAAAGATCATTTTTTAGCAATGGAAAATGCATTTAGAGATCAAATGCGTGACCTTTCAGCGCAAAACCAAAACATTCACAACTTCGGTCTTTTATCACCTGAACCTGGCAAGGACAAAGCTTTGGATCTTGACATAGATCTCGAACAAGCAAGTCGAGTAAAAATTCGAATCCAAGACTGCAGAGCCATCACGCTTGGAGGAGCAAGAATAGAAATTTCACAAAGCAATGAAAGCATGCTTAGCAATGAACTGGCATTGGAAGCAGAATTTGATTTCAGCCAAGTCAACAACCAAGAACTGGACATCATCCTTGTCGTCAATCCTTTCGCAAGAATGCCTTTTGGTGAAATAGCACCTGAAGAAAGTCCTCCAAGACACCCTTTTAGCGTTCCTAAATACTTGATCGAAGTCGTTCCTACCGATCAAATCAACCGATCTGAATTTGGAAGATTCCACATGCCGATTGGCAGGTTGCAGGGAAAAATTGGTGATGTAAAGTATGCCGAATATTATATCCCACCATGTACCAGTATCCACGCTTTTTTTAAATTAAAAGAACATTTCAAACAATTTGAACAAATACTAAACGAGCTTCGCACTTTCTCTTTACAAATAATCAGAAAGGTAAAATCCATCAACGAAAAATCTAGCCTTGCAGAAAACATGAGTTTCTTAGCGGAGAAAATGGCTTTTTACATCAGTGAAATTTTAAACGATTTCAAGGTGAAATACGATTATTATCACCCAAGAGACTTGGTTCAGAATTTTATGAAATTAGCGTCCATGCTAAAAACCAGTTTGCGTTGTTTACCCGAAGAAGAAAGAGAACAATTACTTTCTTATCTCAGCGAGTGGACCACGCAAAGTCCAGGCGAATTGGAAAATGTTATTGACAGTGTAATCAATCTCGAATACAATCATTTTGACATCAGCTCCAACATTGAAAAAATCAACCGATTCAATGAAATGCTTTACGTCATTTTTGAAAAGGTAAAGCAACTGGATTATATAGGAACAAGAAGAACAGTTGCGCCACCTCCGCCACCGCCCAAAGCCGTTGAACCAGAACCAACTTCGAAATTTAAAATTGGACAAGGAGGAAAAACAGTCGTTGAAAGAGATTTGAATAAAAGGTAAAAATGAAAATTTCGCCAAAAGGTCAAGGTGACAAAGGAAAGGAGAAGAAAAAAAAACAATTTTCCATTAAACCAAAGGATGGGGAAAAGCTAGAAAAAAAAGCGGTTCCTCAAATGGGCGAAGCTCAAACCTATAGCAAAAAACTGGCGAAATTTCAAAATCAAGCAGCTGATAAAGCCAAGATAAAAAAGCGACTAAAAAAGATTACCAAATTTTCAATCATCGGATTATTGATTGCTGTTGTTGGAATTACTTACCTGATCCAAAAACCAAAAATCGATAAGCTTTTCAAAGCCAAGGCTGGCCCAGGTGGAATCATGGCCGTCGAGGAAAACAAAAATGAAAAGTACGGTTTTGATTTTAGAAATTTTACCGTAAAAAGAGACGTCACCAAAGATCGACAAGGAATTGTAAAAACCTTGAAATCCTATAAAATTTCAGACTATAAAATAGAAGAACTGAAACTAAAACTTGTTGAGGCTTCTGGTTACAATGAATTGGAAGCAGGGAAAACACTTACGCTTTTATCAGACCCTTCGGAACAGACGCCAAAACATTTGATCTATGAGGCAACCGTTAACAGCTACATGATTTTAAACCTCGAAGATCCAGTAGGCATCGAAATGGTGGAAGAAGACTTAGCTGTTGTGGTAAAATCTGCTGCCTGCCTTATTCAAAGTTCTCTCCATAAAAGCATTTTAGACAATGGCTTGAGATATGAATTGATTTTCAAAATGGAACAGGCACTTTCATCCAGAGTCGACTTCTATCATTTGAATCCTGGCGATCGTTTCAAGCTCGTTTACGAAGAAAAATACTTGGACAACAAACTGGTTGGAATCGGCAATTTATTGGGCATTTATTTCCAGACGAACGGTGAAGATATTTATGGATTTCAGTTTGAGAACGAAGGCAAAGAGGTTTACGTAGATGACAGTGGCAGACCACTTAAAACTTCTTTCATTTTAGCTCCAGTGAAATATGCAAGAATCTCCTCCTACTTCGGCAACCGATACCACCCAGTTTTGAAAAAATCCAAAGCTCACAAAGGAACCGACTATGCCGCACCAGAAGGCACACCAATCATAGCAGTGGCCGACGGTATCGTATTAAACGCTCAGTTCAGCCAATACAATGGAAACTATGTGAAACTAAAACACAATGACACCTACAAAACACAATACCTCCACATGTCCAAGTTTGCCGAGGGTATCAAGCCGGGAACAGCTGTCAAACAAGGACAAACAATAGGCTATGTCGGTAGCACTGGTTTGTCCACTGGCCCGCATGTTTGTTTCCGTTTTTGGAAAAACGATGTGCAGGTGGACCACCTAAAAGAGCGCCTGCCGCAGGCAGAAGCTCTGGGCGTCGAACACATTCCCGACTTTGTGACTCACCGTGATTCTGTTTTGGCATTGTTGGAGGAGATTCAGGTTTATAATTGAAAAAAGACGAATCATTGTCCTTTAAGCTGACAGGCTTGAAGACCCAGACCCTAATTATAATGAAATGCCCTTAACAGAAAATAAATTATCTGATTTATCAATTTCAGCAATTGTTTAATAAAATATTCCTAATTCTCACCGGTCCTTAGATTTTCGAAAATTTCTATTGATGGTTTTGTAACTTTCCCACCCAATTCTTTAACAAAAAGACAAGAGGGTCCAACCCTGTCAGCGTTGCCAACCCCGACAGAGCAGAATATCCAAACTTATTTTAACAATCCTGTTATTATAAAGAAAGCTCAATGAGCAAATTGGACATATGCCTACCAAATATCAGATCCCTAAAATCAGAATCTTTGCAGTCGCTGTAGTTATAAAATCTCAACAATAATTAGCGGTTCAAAAACAATATTTACACTACACGTGTTCAATAGCAAAGCTATCATTTGCAAAATAATGTTAATTATTACGATAGCTTTACTATTACATAGAATAGTTTAAGTATCTTTGTCCTGAAATCGGAATATCACAAAAATGGGAATTTTTTATTAGTGAATGTACTTGGTAAAATGACAAAAATTTAAAGATGACAATATCGCCTATAAGCCCTATAAAAAGATTTTGGAACTTACTCTCGCTTTACAAATTAGAACTTAGGCAAATATATGCCTATGCCATATTCATTGGAATTGTAAACCTAACGCTTCCCCTTGGTATACAAGCCATCATCAATTACATTCAAACTGGTGAGATAAGTTCTTCCTGGATAATTTTGGTTGCTTTTGTTCTAATTGGCATTGCCATTACTGGTGTTTTACAAGTTTTGCAATTGCGCGTTGTTGAAAACATTCAACAAGATCTCTTTACGCGGTCTGGCCTGGAGTTTGCCTATAGAATTCCCCAAATCCGCTTATTAAACCTAGACGAGCTTCATGCCCCCGAATTGGTCAATCGCTTTTTCGATACACTAACAATTCAAAAAGGTCTCCCTAAAATTTTGATAGATTTCTCATTGGCCTTGTTTCAAATAGTGTTTGGCCTCTTACTGTTAACGATTTACAGTCCATATTTTATAATACTTGGAGTAACGCTACTATTGATAGTTTGGTTAATCTTTCAATTCACAGGTCCGCAAGGACTTCAATCCAGTTTAAAAGAGAGTAAATACAAATACAAAATGGCCCATTGGCTGGAAGAAGTCGGAAGACTCAACACCAGTTTCAAAATGTATGGCGCAGATGAGCTTCATTTGGAGAAAGCTGATAAAATTGCAGTTGATTATCTGATCGCAAGAGAGTCGCATTTCAAAGTCCTAATCAATCAGTTTAGATTGTTTATTGCATTCAAAGTTTTTGTTGCTGCCGGTCTATTAATACTTGGTGGTATACTGGTTTTTAATCAAGAAATGAATATTGGACAGTTTGTCGCCGCAGAAATTATAATCATTTTAGTAATTAACTCCGTCGAAAAAATCTTGAGAGTTGTTGAAACCATTTATGATGTATTGACCGCACTCGAAAAAATTGGGTTTGTAACAGATCTTGAGCTAGAAGAGAATGTTGGAAAACTAAAGCTCGAGAAAGAAGAAGCAATTTCAATACAAGCAACCAATATAAATTTTTCATTCCCTGATTCTGACAACAAAATATTAGACAATTTATCTTTTGAAATTCCTGCAAACTCTAAGACTTTGCTTACTGGAAAATCGGGATCTGGAAAATCTATCTTACTGAAAATTTTAGCAGGTTTGCTTGAAATAAAAAGCGGAGGATTGTATTTAAACAACATTCCTGTTAAAAATTTTGAAAAAGAAAATTTGTTTAAAAGCCTTGCCTATTCGCCTCCTACCAATCAGATATTTGAAGGAAGTTTTAGAGACAACATTGTCATGGGAAGAGAGGTTCCTGAAAAAAAACTTAGGGAACTGATCAACATATTGAGGCTTAAAGAATACATTTCAATGCAGGCAAAAGGCATTGAAACCATGATTGATAGCGGAGGAAAGAAATTGCCAAGAAGCATTATTCAAAAAGTTCAAATTGCAAGATTGGTCTTACAAGAACCAAAGTTATTGATAATCGAAGACCCCTTACAGTTTGTAGAAGTATCTGAAAGGATTGAAATAATCGACTACCTGACCAGTCTTAACTGTACTTTAATCGTCGTCGCAGACCACAAATATTGGTCAGAAAAATGCAACCAAATCATTAATCTGGAAAACAAACAATAAGCCATGTTAAACATTTCAGAAAATAGCATAAATGAGTTAGTTAAGATAGAAAATTTCAAGGCCTACTCTTTGCTCAAAAGATCGAGGGTTAAGTACATAACGCTTATTTTAATTGGCCTGCTCCTTTTATTGATAGGCATTTCTATGTTTCTTCCCTGGACGCAAAACATCGATGCAAAAGGATTCGTAACCACCCGATTACCAGAACAAAGGCCACAAGCCATTCAGTCTATTATATCGGGTAAGGTTGAAAAATGGTATGTCAAAGAAGGTGATTTTGTCGAAAAAGGCGATACCATCCTTTTTATTTCTGAAGTGAAAAGTGATTACCTGGACCCCAATTTAATAGAAAGAACTGGAGAACAATTAGAGGCTAAAAATCAAAGCGTCGATTCCTATTCAAGCAAAATTGAAGCCCTTAAAAATCAATTGGCAGCATCGAGAGAAGGAGTAAAGTTAAAAACAGAACAAAATAGAAACAAAATACTGCAAGCACGCAACAAACTGCAAACAGACAGTATAGAATTAAATGCAATAAACTTAAACTTGGACATTGCTAAGAACCAACTTGAAAGGATGCAAGAACTACATGACAAAGGATTAAAATCATTGTCAGATCTGCAATCAAAAGAGCTAAAAGTACAAGAGCTAAACGCAAAGCAAAATGCTCAAGAAAACAAATTGCTGATTCAAAAAAATACGATTATAAACCTCGGTATTGAAATCACTAGTATTGAAAATGATTTTGCCAATAAAATTGCCAAAATACAATCAGATATTCAATCGGCCGTGTCCCAAAGATTAGAATCTGTGGCTAGTTCCTCCAAGCTACAAAACCAAATGAGCACCTACAGCGAGAGACAGTTGCTCTATTACATAACGGCTCCACAGTCGGGCTTCATTTCACAGACAATTACCAAAGGAATTGGTGAAATGATAAAAGAAGGCGTGGATATTGCTACGATTATGCCATCTGTTTATGACCTCGCTATTGAAATACTTGTTAAACCTCAAGACCTTCCGCTCCTTTCATTAAATGACGAGGCAAGGCTGCGATTTGATGGTTGGCCTGCTATCGTGATTAGTGGATGGCCAGAAGCTTCAACAGGTATTTTCAATGGAAAAATAAGTGCCATAGATCAGATCATTGATAAAAATGGGTACTACAGAATTCTATTAAGCCCACAAGAAGATCAAGAGAAAAAATGGCCGAAAGAATTGAGAATTGGAACTGGAGCCAGAACCTTTATTCTGCTTAACAACGTTCCACTTTGGTATGAAATATGGAGACAACTCAATGGCTTCCCTCCCGACTTTTACAAAAAAGAAAGAACCGATAAAAAAGAACAGGAAGTAAAAAGAAAAGCCCCTATAAAATCAATAAAATGAAATTTTACACAAGAAAACTTATCAAACCTGGAGATCTCAATGCCAGAAACACACTTTTTGGAGGAAGCTTGCTAAAGTGGATCGATGAGGAGGCTGGAATATATGCAATGACCAAATTGGAATCAAAGCACGTTGTTACTAAATACATTTCGGAAATAGATTTCATCAATTCAGCAAACCAAGCGGACGTTATAGAAATTGGATTGCAGTTCAATTCCATTGGAACAACTTCAATAAGTTTTAGCTGTGAAGTGAGAAACCTATTTAATAAGAAGACCATTCTCAAAATTGAAAACATTGTCTTTGTTAATGTTGATGAAAATGGAAATCCTCAAAAGCACAACAAAACTATTGAGAGCTTGAAGCTAAGAAAAATATAAGATGACCAATAAATTCATACCACATTTTCGAATCCTTCTTTTATTGTTGTTGGGAACCAACTTTGTCTCAGGACAAAATGACTCAATGATTTTATCGTACAAAGATTATTTATACAACATTGTCAATTTTCATCCCATTGGAAAACAAGCCGATTTGAGAATCGACTTTGCTGAATATAAAATGCTATCGGCAAAGGGTAATTTTGATCCCGTCCTATCCTCCTCTTGGTCCGAAAAACAATTTACTGATAAATTGTATTACAGACAATTTCAAAATCGTTTGCAAATACCAACAAAGCTAGGACTAGATGTGGTTGCTGGTTTTGAAAACACCAATGGAGACTTTCTAAATCCAGCAGACAAAACAGACCGACATGGTTTGTGGAATATCGGTATTGAAGCCAACCTTCTGCAAGGACTTTTGGTGGACGAAAGACGAGTTGCTTTAAAACAAGCGAAAACATTTCAAAGCATCGCAGAGAATCAGAAGCTAATTATTCTAAACAATTTACTGTTCGATGCTTCACTGGCCTATTTGAATTGGCAAATGCATTTCGATATGAATTTGGTTATCGATGAAAGCATAGAATTGGCCCAAAACAATTTATCAAACACAAAGCAACTTTTCGAAAATGGAGAAGCAACAGCAATTGATACCTTAGAAGCTTATCTTATTTTACAAGACCAACTGTTTACCTCTGAAGCCAATAAAACCAAATTGGTCAAAGCAGTACAAAAAATGGAAAACTACTTGTGGTTTGACGACCTACCTTTAACCTTGGTAAATGGGACAAAACCAGAAAAATTTGACGAACGAATTTTTCAAATTGATGAAAATTTCAACATGCCCAACCTATTGAAAGAACATCCTGCGATTCTTGAAAAGAGGAACAAACAATTTAATTATGAACTAAAACAAAAACTTAACAGAGACAAACTTAAACCAAAACTCAAAATAAAATACAATCCACTTTTGGCAACAACAGCAAACAGCATTGCTCCGCAATACGCTTTCTCCAATTTCAAATGGGGCTTTGACTTTTCTTTTCCCTTGTTTTTGAGAAGTGAAAAAGCAGCCATAAAACAAGGAGTACTAAGGATCTATGACATTGAGTTAAGCATCCAAAACAAGCAAAATGAACTTAAGAATAAAATAGAAGCTTCTCTAGAACAAAGAAGTAGATTGATTAGGATGATTTCATTGCAGAACAAAAACATTCTCGGTTACAAACAATTGCTTGACGCTGAAAATGAAAAATTTAGATTTGGTGAAAGCTCTGTATTTCTTATCAACAAAAGACAAGAAAAATACATCAATGGAAGATTAAAATTAATCGAACTCACCAATAAATTACAAGGAGAAATCTTAATCTATTTATACAACATCAACGCTTTGCCAGAAAGGACGCAATAAGTTTTGCTGACAAATTTTTCAAAAAGAAGAGCGGTTCTGGAACGCTGTCCCAGAACCGCTCTTCTTCAATCTTCCAACAATCTATGAATCGCCGCAAAGTCCAAGCGA
Source organism: uncultured Chitinophagales bacterium (assembly GCA_937927195.1). Classification (GTDB taxonomy): domain Bacteria; phylum Bacteroidota; class Bacteroidia; order Chitinophagales; family UBA2359; genus JAHDGP01. Next base: position 13,367 of record CALBCY010000061.1, on the reverse strand, counting down.
CCCAGTCCGTTTCTATTTGCCTTTGCATACAACTCTTTCGCGGCATTGGCCAAGTACAATGGTTGTTTATGTTCGTAGGCCGTCAAAGTAGCCAAATGCAAATCCTTGTGCATCCACTCCAGTGGAAACTGAACTTCATAATCATCTTCCTTGATCATTTCAGACTTAAACTTTGTAAAGGGTGCTGATACCACTAAGTTTGGTATCGTGTCCAACAAAAATTGTTTGTCCAGCCCTAACTTTTCACCAAGCAAAACAGTTTCAGAGAAAACAATCATGGACTGCGCCAACATTAAATTAACCAACATCTTGAAAGAAGCACCTTTTCCAACTGCACCTAGATGCATTACTTTCTTTCCCATCATTGCTAAATATGGTTGAATACTGCTCAATGTGTTTACATCACTACCGACAAAAAAAACAAGCTCCGCATTTTCAGCATGAGGTTTGGTTCCTGCGACCGGTGCATCTACGAAACGAATATTTCTAGACTCAGCCTCTAAACTCATTTCTTTAGAAAAACTTGGATTAACCGTACTACAATCCACCCAAATTGCGCCCGAATTCATTGAAGCAAGGGCATTTTCATCCTTCAAGAAAACAGATTTAACCGCATCATTTGTAGAAAGCATGCTAAAAACAACATCGGCCTCCTTTACTGTATCCGCAACATTACTGCTAGATTTGGCACCTCCTTCAACCAAGTCTTTTTCCGCCTCTTTGCTTCGATTCCAAACCGACAAATCCACTCCATTTTTCAGAAGGTTCTTCGCCATTCGGCTACCCATTATTCCCAATCCTATAAATGCTATTTTCATTGTAAAATGTTTTTTATGTTGTTTAAAAAAGTGTTTTGAAAATCATTGAAAGTTTCTTCCAACATTGCTTTATTTTGAGGAAGAGCATTATAATAGCTTGTAAACTTTACCTTTGATTTATTCTCCCCGATCGCCTCCACCTTTTGAATGGATAAATAATCATTCAATGGCATCGGAGTTTTAGTCATTACATAAGCAAATTCCATTTCCATAGAATTGAAATAAACCATCTCCTCTTTAACAACTTGTTCGTTCTGTAAATAAATAAGCCATGATGCATATATTCCATTTCCGTTTACTTCGGCTCTCTTAATCATTTTCGGGACCAGTTTGGGCAAATTATTAAAATCACTGATCACTTTCCAAACAGAATTTGCTGAAAAATCAAGGACAATTTCGTTCTCCACTTTATTGGATTCAAACAGGATTGTTTGAGCTTGAGAAGTAAAAATTGGAAAGAGTAGAACTATTAAGTAGCAGACTAATTTAGTGTTTAAAGACATTTGTTAAAGTATTTTGTATGAATTTTAATTCTCTACAAATGTCTATGAAATTTAAAACCTAAACTATTCGATATAATTCAGAAATAACACTTTTGCGTAATTTTTCGAATTGAATCAAATTTAATCCAACAAATTGTTTCGATGTTTTGATAGGATATATTGTTTGGGAGAAAGGCCTACTTGCCTTTTAAATTCTTTGATGAAATAGGAAATATTTTCATAGCCTGAATCGAAAGCCAATTGAGTGACAGTGATTTGCTGGCCATCTACCAATTGAACGGCCTTTTCAATTCGCTTTTCCTTTAACCATTTCTTTGGAGTGGTATGAAACTGCTGTTTAAAATCTCTTCTAAAAGTGCTAATACTTCGCCCCGTTAAATAAGCATAATCTTCTATCTTCAATGGCTTGTCAAAATTCTGCTCTATAAACGTTTTGATGTTTCGCCTCTTCGGTAAAGTTAGTTTAAATAAAAATTCTGCAAACCTTTTTTCTATCGCAAGACCGTTTAGCAAATGCAGCAGTTCTTGTATTTTAATATTCAAAAAGGTTTTATCCATTAAGCTTTTAAGGCCATAAATTTGTAGCAAAGAATCTGCGAACAGCTTGACTGTAGGAACAGAACCAAACTTCAAGAACTCAGGACTTTCTTTTCTTGAAATTTCACCTACACGAACAGTAGATAAAAACTCTTGGACAATTGCATCATCAAAATAAAAAAGCAAACTGTGAAATTCTCCTCCTTCAGAAAGGAGATCAGTAATGTGGTACAAGCCTCTGGGAATGAATAATATTTCACCAGCTTTTATCTTTATCCTTTTTTCTTCATAAGTCTTTATCTCCTGTTTACCAGACAAAAGAACAGAAACCACATGATTGGAAATATACCCTTCCCTTTGCAACAAAGATTGGCTCATTTTTTTTTCAAGAATGCAAACATTGCCGTCCCGAAGTAAAACTTTTACCTCCTTGTTCTCAAAAAGTCTTTGTGGAATTAGGATCATTTATTTTTGAAATCAGTGCGAAATGCTAGTGAAATCTTAGGTGAAAAAATTCAAAAGAAGAGCGGCTCCTAAACCCTGTCAGGAGTCTCCAAGGCTGGCAGCCTTAAATCACCTCAAAAGTGTAAATGCAAAATACTCCACCATTTTTTCCACCTCATCGTAGTTATCCTTCTTAAACTTTACATCTGTCAAACCTGGAAGGTGTTCAGCAAAGTAGATTTGATTGTTCGCCATTTCAAATAGATTACTAGCCATGGCCTTTGGATAGGGAAAGTCTTTTTTTATTGCTAAAATTTCAACTGCCAATTTTTTAACCAGTTTTTTATAGTTCAAGAAAAAGCCTTCTTGATTTTCTTGATCCACCTCTTTCGTGTGATAAGCTTTTGAACCTTCCGAAATAATCAAACGATGCAAAACATTCTCGTTGACATAAGCGGTAGACGGATTGTCTTTTGAAGCAAAAACCAATGTTTCAATAATGATTCGCAATCGACGCTTAGGATCCTCAATATTCATCGTATTTACGTCTATCAAATAACTCACCCATTCCCAGTACCAAGAAACCAAATAAGTCAACAACAAGTGCTTATTTTCAAAATAACGATAAATAGAAGCCTCGGTAGAACTCATTTTTATGGCCAATTTTTTAAAATTGAAAGCCTCAAATCCTATTTCATCAATCAAGATAATTCCTTCTTTGATGATTTTCTGACCCAAAACGGTTTGCTGAGGATCTTTGAGATACAATCCTTCATTCAATATAATGGATATGCCTATTGCCATAAGAGTCTTAATTGTTTTACAAAAATATAAAAATATTCAAAACACCACTACAATTGCAGACAATAGTGTGATCTGCAATCGTAATAGCTTTGCTATTATGGCAAGTTGGCTACCTATTTATTAATAAGGAGTTTGAATGAAATCTAAAAAAAGGGCTTTTTGTAGATTTTAGATGGCAATTCCGAAGTTTACAAAATAGCTTTCAACGGGATCGTGTTTAGCAATGTAAGCCTTTCAGCGTCCTTGACGCTGAAAGGCTTAAAACGAAAAATCTTAGTTTTTCACATATCTTTCTATAATGGTCAATACCTCATCGTCAGCAAACTCTTCGAAACCAGCCATGTAATTTTGCTCTGTCATTTGCAACTTAATAACCAATTGCTGATCTGTTAAAGTGACGATCTTTGCTTCCCAATCTTCAATTCCGATAAAATCATTCGGATAGAGAGTTAAATTTTTCTCATCGAGGCTATAAGTACCTGTTACATAAGTTCTGTAATAGTCTCCATTCATTTCAAAATTGAGGATATGTGAGGAATGATTTTCACTATAATCTGTCCCATTAATGTAGACATTGGTTAAATTCCAACTACCCAATAATTCCTCGGGTTCAATGGTAGAATTACTACAGGAAGAAAAAAATAAGCAAAGGGCAAATAAACAATAAATTGGAGTTTTCATACTATTGAATTTTAATTGTAAAAAAATTTCACTAAAGTCGCTACTCACTTCATCCAACAACATTAGGGCTTTTATAAAATCTCTAATTACATTTGTTTGAAATAAATATACTACAATAATGCACCCTTATACTGTCGAAATCAAAGACTTTTTTACGTGATTGTGAAATTTGACAGGCAACAAAATCCATCAACCGATTGATTATCAATGATTTTTTGTGAAATTCAAATATTCCGAACCCGCTTAATTTTGAAATAAATTATACAAAAAAGAAGAGCGGGTCCCGCACCCTCAGCGTTTTTAACGCTGACAGGGTCAAACCCTAGCCTCAACTTAACTCTCAGCTCCTGCCAGTCTTTCCAAAACAGTAACAATCAAATCATCGACAATTGCCTTGTAATTATCGCTGTAAGTTTTCGTCGTTCTATTGGCTATAATGGCACAACAAGTACAACAACTGTGTCCCATCATTTTACCCAAACCATAAATGGCTGATGTCTCCATTTCAAAATTGGTAATTCTATGACCCGCATGTGAAAAGGATTGTAACTTATCATTGAGGTCTGTCAATCTTGGTTCTAAAAACAAACGTCTGCCTTGAGGGCCGTAAAATCCAGTAGCAGTTCCAGTAATCCCCTTGGTCATTCCATCCTCAAACAATTTCACCAATCGCTTCGATCCCTCTACTATATATGGAAACGAAATTTCTGGCGGCAAAGCCAAATGATTCCTAACAGCATTGGTCAAATCTTTTTCAGTTTCATTCATTTCACTATTGTAATAATAAATCAATCCATCAAAGCCCAAACCAAATTCCGAAAGCAAAAAGGTCCCAACTGGAATGTCAGGATGTAAGCCGCCTGAGGTTCCAATTCTTATCAAGTCCAATGATCGCCTTTCACTTTTCAATTGTCTGGTCTCAAGATTGATGTTCACAGCAGCATCTAATTCGTTTACTGCAATATCAATATTATCGGTTCCAATCCCCGTCGACATGACTGTTATTCGCTTTCCTTTGTACGTTCCGGTTTGCGTAACAAACTCTCTATTGTGAATATCACATTCAATATTATCGAAATGCTTGCTTATTCTTGCAACTCTAAATTGATCGCCAACCAATATTACAGTATCTGCAATATGCTCTTCTCTCAATCTGATATGATAAATACTGCCATCATCATTGACAATCAATTCTGAAGGCGGAAGTATGAGGTTTTTCATATAAAATAAATGATTAAGTTTTCTATAAATTCCTCCTTAAGCCAAGAAAACCTTATTTTTGTTGGCTTTGTTCAAAAAGGGACACGCAAATTACTTTATTGGCGAATGAAATTTGAATAAAGCTTTGAAATTATTTGAAACGGGTAAAATATTAGCCTGCTTTCCTTAATAATTCTAGGAAACAATGAGATTTTATCCATAAAAATGAAAATATGAGTTTGCATTTGGAAGCAAAAATGGGAGATGTAGCAGAAACTGTACTACTTCCCGGAGACCCTTTAAGAGCAAAATTTGTTGCTGAGAACTTGATGGAAGATGCGGTATGTTACAACAAAGTGCGCGGAATGTATGGTTTCACAGGAACCTACAAAGGGAAAAGAGTATCTATTCAAGGTTCAGGAATGGGAATGCCCAGCCTTTCAATTTATGTCAATGAATTGTTCATGGGCTATGGCGTTAAAAATGTCATCCGAGTCGGAACTTGTGGAGCCATCAGAGAAGAACTAAAAGTCGGTCAGGTTTTATTGGGAATGAGCGCTTCAGGCGACACCAATGCAAATCGTGTAACCTTCAAAGGACTTGATTTTGCCCCAACCGCCGATTTCGAGTTGCTAAGCAATGCCGCTCGTGTAGCCAAAGAACAAAACATCAATGCCATTACTGGCCCAATCTTTAGCACCGATTCTTTCTATGGAGGCGGAGAAGACAGATGGGATGTTTGGGCGGAACATGGAATTTTAGCTACTGAAATGGAATCTCAAATGCTTTATACACTTGCTGCCAAATATGGCGGAAAAGCCCTTTCAATATTAACAGTAAGCGACAATATTGTAACGGGTGAAAACTCTTCAAATCTAGACAGAGAACAGTCCTTTACAGACATGATGAAAATCGCTTTAGAAATCGCTTAGAAACAAGCTATTTTTTGTGAAATAAATTTCACTCTAACAAACAAACTAACAAAGACCAGCCAGTCGCAACACGATGAAACGTGTTGTCATTGGCTGGTCTTTGTTTATTCCACCTCTTGGATATTCATTTAAAGACAATTTGAACAAAATGAATCCATGGACAATCCTTGCTTTCTCACCAATTTTATATTGCATTTCTACCTGAATTGTACTAACTTACAGATACTATAAATATAAAACTACATGAATTATTTACACCTCTTAAGGTTAATGGCAGCTTTATGCCTTTTTCTGTTTCCATTCTCAAACAACAACAGTCAGGAAAATTTTGGACCGGAACAAGTTATCACCGATGGAATTGATGCTCGATCTGTTTATGCAGCTGATTTGAATGGAGATGGACTTCCTGATGTTATTTCGGACTCAAACAATTATTGACAATGCAACTGTAAAAAAAATAGTCTCAACAATATCCTCCAGTATTTTAGGTTAAAAAAAACAAAGAATTAACAAGTCCAATGAAGTTGTATTTAACGATTTTAACCCTCCTATTATATCTTCAAAATTTGGCGAGTCAAAAAGTATTGGGTTCCGTCGATTTGGGTACTGAAAAAATTGCTTTTATAGAAAACAACAATACCTTGGCGCTAATTTTCTATTGTAAAAATGATTCTTTAAAAAATGATACAATTTGGTCGCGAAAACATTCTTCTGAATTACATGACTTTGTTTTAACCGAAGATAATTTCGCAGTCATTTTTGATACCTTTCATGGTGATTGTTTAATAACATTAAGAAGATTTCAAGAAAACCCAAATTTCCAATTTCACACTTTCATTTTTAGAGAACCTAATACAGGTGCTGAAGGTTATGACAATCGTCAGTATGAATTTTTAAGTGAGGATATTTTACAGTTTAGCCATCCTTTTAGAAAAAACAAAATACTTTATGAAATGTTAGATGATGGGCACATCCAAGAATTTGGTCCTAAAATCAAATTTCACAGCTTTGAACTAGGTCAGGCTAGGCAAGACAGTCTTTTAAAAAAGTATTGGCATCGAAAAGAGAAATAGCATGAATGCTTTCTAAAAACAAACTATATTCAGCAAGTTTCGGGTTTTATAAGTTTAAAATTGATTCTATTTTTGCTCTAATAAAATCATGTATCAATGAAAGAACAAGACTACATTAATTATGGTCGCATAGCAAAAGCGATCGATTATATACATCGAAACTTTAAGGAGCAACCAACTCTTGAAGAAATTTCCGAAGAATTACATCTAAGTCCTTTCCACTTCCAAAGAACATTTACCGATTGGGCTGGTGTTAGCCCTAAAAAGTTCTTACAATATATTAGCATTCAACACGCAAAACAAGTTTTGGACAATTCGCAAGCCACCTTGTCTGAAACTGCCTACAAAACAGGGCTTTCTGGTACAAGCAGATTACATGATTTATTTGTAAAAATCGAGGGAATGAGACCGGGAGAATACAAGAACAAAGGAAAAGGTCTTGATATTAATTACAGTTTTACAAAAAGCTTGTTTGGCAGAATTCTAGTTGCCTCCACTTACAAAGGCATTTGTTATATGGGCTTTGCAGACGATAAAAAAATTGCATTATCTGAAATAGAGAAACGCTTCCCCAAAGCCAATTTCATTCAACAAACAGACGACCATCAAGAGAATGCATTACAAATTTACGCAGAAGATTGGAGCAAGATCGAAACGATAAAACTCCATTTAAAAGGAACGGATTTTCAGCTAAAAGTATGGGAGGCTCTTTTAAAAATTCCAGGGGGAAACTTAACGACTTATGGAAACCTTGCTAAATCTATTCAAAAACCAAAAGCTGCAAGAGCAGTAGGAACTGCAATTGGACGCAATCCCATCGCCTTCTTAATCCCCTGCCATAGAGTCATTCAATCGTCGGGAATATTCGGTGGATACATGTGGGGGACAAACAGAAAAACAGCCATCATCGGCTGGGAAGCATCTAAACGAAACATTTAAGTTTAAGGGACCTAAATAAAATGATAAATTTACCTTTGTAGAAAATGACGAGATAAATTTCACCAAACACTGTCTTCCGTATTTTTTGAAACTAGAAAGAATAAATAATAACAATGGACTTATTTAACAACAATCCTGTATCAAACATATTACCCAGTGATGGCGAGGCAAACTACTATGGAAAAATCCTAAATTATGAAGATGCTCAATATTATTTCGACCAATTGACGGAGAAGATTAAATGGGAGAATGACAAAGCAATCATTTTTGGAAAATTGATTATTACCAAACGGAAAGTGGCTTGGTATGGCGACAAACCATTTGAATACACTTATTCAAAAACAACTAAATCTGCTTTGCCTTGGACCAAAGAGCTTCGGGCATTGAAAGGAATAATAGAAAAGAAAACAGGAGAAAAATTCAACTCCTGTTTGCTCAATCTTTACCACAGCGGTGAAGAAGGCATGGCTTGGCACAGTGATGGCGAAAAGGATCTAAAAAAGAATGGGGCAATCGCCTCATTAAGTTTGGGAGCTGAACGCAAATTTGCATTCAAACACAAAGCGACAAAAAAAACCGTTTCTGTTTTCTTAGAAAAAGGCAGCTTACTTGTTATGAAAGGTTCGACTCAAACAAATTGGCTGCACCGTTTACCTCCAAGCAAAAAAGTAAAAATCCCAAGAATAAACCTTACATTTAGAACAATTGAGTTGAATACTATAAAATAGTTTTACTAAAAAAAATTTAACATTATTTACCATCCTGAAATTGTTATTTTTACTAATTTGCAAACCATGAAAGAAACCAATCACCCCCCAGTTTTTGATTTTGGTCGTTTTAAATTACGACCTTATGTGAAAGAAGATGAGCAAAGCGTTGTTAATATGTTTCGAGAACCAACAGCTCATGAAGCGATGAGAAAAGAGATAATGACTATTCAACAAGCAAAAAATTTGTTTGCCAAGACTCAGGGAATTTATTCCTCAGATAAAAGCAAACGTTGGTTTTGGATTTGGGGAATTGAAGTCGATGGAAAAAACCAAGGACATTTCGAATTGAAAGAAACTGATAATACAAAAGAGAATGAATTGGAACTGGTTTACATGCTAATGCCAGAAGTCCGGAGGCAAGGAATCCTGACAAAAATTTTGGAACGATTTAAAAGAGAACAAGTCGTTTGGGACAAGAAAGTAATTGCAACCGTTAATAGACACAATACCGTTTCTATTCAATTGCTTGATTTGAAATGGGGCATCGAATCTCGAGAAAAGATTTTCGAGGAAGACGAAGACGACTTCTATTGGAAATTTGTTCTGACGAGCTAGTTGACAATGCAAGAGCTTTAGGTTATGGAATCATTTTAGAACGATAAAATGAATTTGACTTACAAACATTGACACAATCAATACAAGAGCCCCCATCTTCCTTTCAGGAAGATGGGGGCTCTTGTATTTTACAAATCAAAATTTTTGCTCTTTGCACTTTATACTTTAGCGCAGCGATCTTTGCACTCTATTTCACAAGCCAAAGTCTTTGCACTGTAAGCATAGAGCAATCTATTCGCCATAAGGCACCCAAATATTCTTAATCTGGCTTGCGAATCTAAGGAAAACCTCTCCTTGTCCTTGTTCCTTATCCGTCCAGTCTCTATACTTTCCGTAATTAACCCAGGTTCTTTTCATATTATCTGCTCCAAGCAATTCAACATTCTTGCTTCCCGCTTTGCTTCCAAAATACCAAAGACCGTCAACATCATCGTGCTTGGCCAAAACCTCGCACAATTCTTCTCTCGGTCCAGTTACGATATTGACCGCACCAGCTGGCATATCTGAAGTTTCCAATATCTGATAAAAGTCTGTCGCTATCAATGGGAATTTCTCCGATGGAATAACAACAGCGCTGTTGCCCATTGTCAAAATTGGGATCAAGGTTGAAATGAATCCTAGTAAAGGGGAATCATCCGGACAAACAACACCCAACACTCCGATCGACTCTGGCATCGCCAAAGTTACGTTTCTTGAAGTTGTGTGATGAACACGTCCATCGTATTTATCCGCCATCGCAGCATACCAGTAAATTCTTTCAATCGACTGATCGACTTCTTTCATTCCTGCCTGCTTACTAACATCTAGACATTGGCTGATTCTATCGGCAAACTCATCTTTTCTGGCATAGAGATTCTCCGCCAAATAGTACAAGACTTGTGCTTTCGAATGTCCAGTTTTGCCCCCCCAATTTGACTTGTGGGCTGCCTCCACGGCATTACGAATGTCTTTTCTGTTTCCTGTAGAAACTTCTCCCATGTGATTCCCAGCCAATCCGTAAACGGTTGTACTGTAACCACCATCTGGTCTGGCCTGTTTCCCACCAATGTACATTTTGGCCGTTCTATCTATTGATACAGCTCCGTTCGATTTGGCTTTGGCATTTTTATTTTTAGCTGGCAATTTCAACAAAGACTTTGAACTTAAATTGTCATTGGATTTGTGTTTGACATATTCATAAATCCCTTCCTTGCCACCTTCTCGGCCGAATCCTGATTCGCGGTATCCACCGAAGCCAGCTGCAGCGTCAAATACATTGGTACAATTGATCCAAACAACTCCTGCTTTTACTTTTGGAGCTATGTCCAAAGCCATATTGATATTGTCCGTCCATATACTTGCTGCCAATCCATATCGTGTATTGTTGGCCAATTTCACCGCTTCATGATGCGTTCTGAAAGTCATGGCAACCAATACAGGACCAAAAATTTCAAGTTGAGCAATACTCGAAGAAGGAGAAACATCTGTAAACATCGTTGGAGGATAATAATATCCGTCCGTTGGACAAGCAGTTGATGGTTGCCAAATTTTGCCACCTTCATCAACCCCAATTTTTACCAAATCGGTGATGGTTTTTAATTGGACCTTGTCAACTACTGCACCTATATCAATAGTTTTATCGAGCGAATCACCCATCCGAAGTTTTTCCATTCGGACTTTTATTTTTGCATACAATCTTTCAGCTACACTTTCCTGAACCAACAGTCTTGAACCTGCGCAACAAACCTGACCCTGATTGAACCATATTGCATCAACAACTCCTTCTACTACACTGTCCAAATCAGCATCTTCAAAAACGATGAAAGGCGACTTACCTCCCAACTCTAATGAAATCTTCTTTCCAGTTCCAGCTGTTGCTCTTCTGATAATTTTACCAACTTCGGTAGAACCAGTAAAAGCAATTTTATTTACTTGAGGATGATCCACCAAAGCAGCTCCGGCTTTCCCATCTCCAGTTATTATGTTTACCACTCCTGGTGGCAAACCAATTTGATCACAAATTTCAGCAAAAAGCAATGCTGTTAAAGAAGTAAACTCTGCAGGCTTTAAAACCAAGGTATTCCCCATGGCCAAAGCAGGAGCGATTTTCCAAGCAAGCATCAACAAAGGAAAGTTCCAAGGAATGATCTGCCCGACAACTCCTATCTCCTTGTAATCTTTTAATTCCGTGTCCATCAATTGAGCCCAACCAGCATGGTGATAAAAATGTCTGGCTACTAATGGGATATCAATATCTCTAGATTCACGAATGGGTTTACCATTGTCCATCGATTCCAATACAGCAAACAATCTTGAATGCTTCTGAATCTGTCTGGCTATGGCGTATAAATATCTCGCTCTTGCATGTGGTCCAATTCCTACCCAACCAGGCAATGCTTTTTTAGCTGCCTTTACGGCTTTGTCGACATCTTTCTCACCAGCATCGGCCAAGTCAGCTAAGAAATTTTTATTAGATGGACTGATGCTTTTGAAATATGCTTTTGAAATTGGTGCTTCCCATTTACCATTGATGTAAAGCCCAAATTTATTTTTATGTTCTTCCAGCCAAGCCAACGCAGCGTTCGGACTTTCAGGTGCCGGACCGTATTCCATTGTTTCAAATATTTGTTTAATACTACTCATTGTCTATATTTTTATGCCATTGGATGTCTGTACGAAGCAGAATAACGTCCAGTAACAAAGTGTTCTAATTGTCTTTCAATATCGCCCAACAAACTACTTGCTCCAAATCTGAACAAATCGTTTCTAAGCCAATCATCGCCCAATTCTTCTTTCATTAAAATCAGCCAAGCAATTGATTGTTTTGCAGTTCGAATTCCACCTGCTGGTTTGAAACCGACCTTGTAACCAGTTTTATCCAAATATTCTCGGATCATTCTGATCATAACCAAACTCACGGGAAGCGTTGCATTGACACTCTCTTTTCCAGTACTGGTTTTAATAAAATCTGCTCCTGCCATCATGCATACATAACTGGCTTTGGCGACATTGGTCATTGTTGCTAATTCCCCAGTAGCCAAAATAGTTTTCATGTGTGCAGGTCCGCAAGCTTTTCTGTAAAGAACCATTTCATCGTAAAGGGCTCTCCATTGTCCTCTTAAAACTTGTTGTCTGGTAATGACAATATCTATTTCCATTGCACCTGCTGCCACGGACAATTCTATTTGTCTCAATCTTTCTTTGATTGGAATGTGTCCAGCCGGAAAGGCTGTTGATACAGCAGCAATTGGAATATTGGTTCCTTCCAAAGCCTTCTTTGCTTCATCAATAAAATTGTGATAAACGCAAACGGCTCCTGTTGTAATTCCTGCATCCTCCATTCCCATTGCCTTTAACAAATCCAGTCTGACTGGATTCCTCGCTTTGGCGCATAACCTTTGAACATTTCCAGGAGTATCATCTCCAGACAATGTGGTTAAATCTATACAGGTAATGGCTCTCAATAACCATGCAGCCTGCCATTTCTTTTTGACAGATCTTCTTTTAGCAATAGTGCCTGCTCGTCTTTCTACAGCGCTTAAATTAATTTTAATGCTCTGCACAAAATCCATATCGAACGGAATACCATCATTTCTCTCATGATGTGTCGCAGCGACAATTTTCTTAGCGACAATATGGTTGGTCTTTTTATTCATATTCATTTCATTATTTCATATAATCTGGCCTGAAATCGTAAAATCAGTAAAAAATCAGCAAATCATGGTAGATTTCAGTAAATTATAACAAGCCAAATTAGCAATATTTATACACGATTTCAAGCTAAACAAGGTTTTTTCGCCGCTTTAATAAACAAGACAACGGGTAAAATGTGTTTTATACAATTCCTAAAGAGCTTGTTCACTTTTTATATCAACCATTCTTATGCCAAAATCCACTTTAGAATTTTAGAATTAGCTTTTGAATACAAATATTTCTAATTGCAAATGCAAATCAGATTTTAATTGCGTGGATATGAAATTATACAATGAACCTTATACGAATTGAATTATAAAATGTCGTACTGGATATGATGATAAAATTGATCAAGGCCGAGGCGAAAAACGTAGTTCTAGCCATAGCTAAAGCGAGGCTTTTCAACGAAGGCATTTGATTAATTTTAATCATTTATGTG
>CALBCY010000060.1 GCA_937927195.1 uncultured Chitinophagales bacterium | reverse complement strand
AAATAATTCTTGACAACATATTGAAAGAAGAGGCTGGAGAAGGCATCTTGGTATTGGAGGACTTTAAAGAAACAATCAAACGTGCTGAGGGCATTACTCCTGCTCAAATATTAAAAGAATCCCAAACATTGGCTGGAAAAGAGGCTTCTGGAGTTTTGGGTGCAATCAAAGTATTTCCAAGGGCTATTAAAAATGTAAACTGGTTGGAATTGTTGTTGGCCTTAGGTACAATTTTCATTATTTATGGATTCAAAAGAGTAACCAATAAAGTCCCAAGTACATTGGTTGCTTTATTGGTCATGTCGGGAATAGCAATAGGATTTGGCCTGGACTATAGACCCATTGAACAAATACCACAAGGTCTGCCCGTCCCTAACTTTGGAATATTTACAGAATTCAGTTTTACGAATGTTGCGCCCTACTTTTTTACCGCTCTAACACTTGCCCTTTTAGGAGCCATTGATTCCCTTTTGACTTCAGTGGTTGCTGACAATATGACCAAGACGAAGCATCAACCCAATAAGGAATTGATTGGCCAAGGCATCGGAAACACGATTGGAGCATTCTTTGGTGGGCTGCCAGGTGCAGGAGCAACAATCCGAACAGTTGTGAACATCAATGCTGGTGGGAAAACAAAGCTTTCGGGAATGATAGCTGGCCTTCTTTTATTAGTCATTCTCCTTGCTTTAGGTCCCATAGCTTCTAGAATCCCTGCTGCTGTTTTGGCTGGAATATTAATTACTGTGGGAATTGGTGTAATGGATTACAAAGGATTAAAAGCGATTCCTTATATGCCACGCCCAGAAGTCGCAATAATGTTGATCGTATTGGTTTTGTCATCGGTATGGAATTTGGTATATGCAGTTGGAATAGGCCTTGTCATAGCTTCATTGATGTTTATGAAACAAATTGGAGATTTAACGGAGGAACAATCAGAAATTAAAACACTTGACGAAGAAAAGGCCTGGTCTGATGAAGTAGATTTCCCGGATAATTTAAAAGAAGAAGTATTCATTAAACACATCAATGGACCACTTTTCTTTGGCTCTACTAGTAATTTCCAACAATTGGCTCAACAGCTTCCACATACAGCTTCAGTCATCGTAATACGGATGCGCAGAATGCCATATATGGATCAATCGGGCTTATATGCCATAGAGGATATTTTTGTCGATTTGATCAGTGAAGGCAAAACAATATTGCTGGTAGGAATTAACAGGCAACCCAAATATATGATGGAAAGAATCGACATCATTCCTGATTTGATTCCTGAGCATCACCTGTTTGAAAACATTGATGATTGTTTCAACTGGATCAAGGAGCATGTAAATGATGAATACAAAATTGACGGTAGCCTTGTTTGAGTTATTGGAAGAAATTCAATTTATAATTTACATATAGACAGCCAAATTCTATAGAAAACATAGATTGACCAATAAACTACAGGAACCTAATTAGCTTTTTGAAACCCAAAAATCTATCCGTATATTAGCCAACCCATTGGGATTTCACCCCAATGGGTTTTATTTTTCACCAATTTCATCAAATATTTAATGACAGTATCTACTAAATACCCTAAGCTATTGGAGCCTCTTGATTTGGGTTTCACTACGCTTAAAAACAGAACGCTTATGGGCTCCATGCACACGATGTTGGAGGACATTCCTAATGGCTTAGAAAGACTGGCTGTCTTTTATGCGGAAAGAGCAAGAGGACAAGTTGGCTTGATCGTTACCGGAGGAATAGCCCCTAATATAGAGGGAAGAGCGATTCCCCTTGGAGACCCAATGGACAATGAGGAAGAAGCAGAAAAACATAGAATTATAACGGAAGCAGTTCACAAAGAAGATGGAAAAATCTGTATGCAAATCCTCCACGTTGGAAGATATGGCTATACGGAAAACAATGTTTCTTCGAGTGAAACAAAAGCTCCTATTTCACCCTTCCCGGCAAGAGAACTGAGTGGCGAAGAAGTTGAAAAAACGATAGAAGATTATGTAACTGCTGCCAAAATGGCCCAGCACGCAAATTATGATGGTGTTGAAATTATGGGCTCGGAAGGTTATTTAATCAACCAGTTTATCGTTACCAAAATCAATCGCCGAACAGACAAATGGGGCGGGCCGTATGAAAATAGAATTCAGTTTCCTTTAGAGATAATCAAGAGAACAAGAGCGGCTGTAGGTGAAAATTTTATCATCATTTACAGATTGTCGATGCTCGATTTGGTCAAAGGTGGAAGTACTTGGGAAGAAGTCGTTCACTTGGCGAAAGAGGTGGAGAAAGCTGGAGCCACAATTATCAATACTGGCATTGGCTGGCATGAAGCTCGTGTTCCTACCATTGGTACCATTGTCCCAAAAGGTGGGTTTGCATGGGTTACAAAAAAAATGATGGGGGAAGTCAACATTCCATTAATTGCTACCAACCGGATCAATATGCCAGATGTGGCGGAAAAAATTCTGGCTGACGGTTGTGCTGATATGGTTTCAATGGCCAGACCTTTCCTAGCAGATCCTGAATTGGTTTTAAAAGCAAAGGAAGGCAGAGCGGAAGAAATTAATACTTGCATTGCTTGCAATCAGGCCTGCCTGGATCATACCTTCACAATGCAAGTTTGCTCTTGCATCGTCAATCCGAGGGCTTGTCATGAAACCGAATTGAATTACACAAAAACGGAGACCGCCAAAACCATTGCGGTTGTTGGAGCTGGACCAGCAGGTTTGGAGGCCGCAACAATTGCGGCAAGAAGAGGACATACGGTGCATTTGTATGAGGCGGAAAGTGAAATTGGTGGGCAGTTCAACATGGCAAAAGTCATTCCTGGTAAAGAGGAATATGCCCATACCATTCGCTATTACAATGTCATGATCAAAAAATATGGAGTCAATCTTCATTTAAATACCAAAGCGGATTTACAAAAACTGAAAGAAGGTAATTTTGATGAAATAATTTTAGCAACTGGTGTTAAGCCTAGAAAAGTAAATATTGAAGGCATTGACCATTCTAAAGTTTTGGATTATGCGGATGTACTTTACCACAAAAAGCCAGTTGGCAAAAGCGTGGCCATTATAGGTGCTGGGGGAATTGGATTTGACATGGCGGAATATCTTGCGCATGACATGTCTCACGAATCAATTAGTTTGAATGTAGAAAATTACATGAAAGAATGGGGAGTGGACATGAAATATACGGAAGGAGGCTCCTTGGCAGAATCGCCAAAACCACTACCCTCTCCTAGAGAAATATTTTTACTAAAAAGATCCGAAGGAAAGCATGGCAAAGACTTGGGTAAAACAACAGGATGGATTCACAGAGCCAGTCTGGCAATGAAGAAAGTCAAAATGCTTGCTGAAGTTCAATACCAAAAAGTTGACGATGACGGTTTGCACATTTCTGTCGCAGGCAAGCCTCAAACCCTAGCTGTAGACAATGTCATTGTTTGTGCCGGCCAAGAACCTTTTAGAGCTATGTACGAAGAATTGAAAGCTGATGGCCAGAGCGTTCATTTGATTGGAGGATCTAATATTGCCAAGAAACTCGATGCGAAGAAAGCCATCAAAGAGGCCAGTCATTTGGCAGCAAAACTATAAATAGCTCAAGGATGCAAAAGCAGCATTAAAATACTTGTTATTTGCTTTGTATCAGCAATGCCCTTAAATGTTAATTTTTTCCTTAAAAAAATTAACATTTAAGGGCATTTTTATTATATTAGGTAAAGCAAAAGCCTGTATTTTATTTTTCAAATACCTTTAGTATTGAATATAAAACTAAATTTCACTTCGAAAATTGGCTTTCCAAATCAATGGATAAGAGAGCAAAACATAAAATTGGTTTCTGGGTCTGTTTTTTTACAATGACAAGTTTAGCAAACCCATTGATGCAAACAAAGGCGCAATGCGACCTGGTTGCAAATGCACAGCCCATTGACATTGTATGTGGAGAATGTGTAAGGCTATCTGCATTTGGTAACGCCTTGGGAACCTCTGTTTTCATTGAAAATTTTGATGGAGGTGCACCAACTGGTTGGGCAAGTACTTCACAAGCAACTTATACCAATCCTTGCAGCCCTGGTGGGGCAGATGGAACAACCCACCTTTGGATGGGCAGTCAAACTGGAGTTCCGCGTGAAATGGTAACTGTTCCCTTTGATTTCACAAGCGCAATAGCTGGAGCAAGCCTTTGCTTTGATCTTTTGTTCGCGGAACAAACAGGAGAACCTGCAGATGCGCCCTGTGAAGGACCTGATGAACCTCAAGAAGGAGTGGCTGTAGAATACTCGATTGACGGAGGAGCTACTTGGATAGAAGTGAATTACTTTGATCCCAATGGCGGATTTGATCCTGCTTTGACCAATTGGAACACCTGGTGTTACCAGTTGCCTCCAGCTGCTCTTACTGGCAATACCATCATCAGATGGTTTCAAGACAATGATTCAGGAGCTGATTATGATCATTGGGGAATAGACAATGTAAACGTTTACTTTAATGATCCTACTTATGAGATCATTTGGGATCATGACAACTATTCTTATGGAGTTGGAAGCCCAGGTGGTGATCATCCCATTGTTGTCTGTCCTCAAGAGACAAGCACTTATTCAGTTGCCATGTCCAATGGTATTTCAAGTTGTAATGCTGATGTGACCATAAATGTGACAGACCCCGAATTTCGAGTTGAAATTGAAAAGGACACTATGATTTGTGCTGGAGAATGTGTGGTCTTAGATGCAGAAGCGACGGTTATCGTTCGGCCAGCAGGAGTAAAAGAATTTTTAAACAATGATTTTGAAGCGGTCTTAACAGGAGAAGCGGCAGTCAATATAAACGTTCAGGGTTTGAATGCCACAACAATCCAAACTGGATTAATTTCCGAGGTTTGTGTCAATGGCTTTGACTTTGCGGGTTTTTTCTTATGTGACAATCTATTTGGAACCTGCGATTGTGCTGGTGTACCAATTGGTTTTTTAGAACAATGCGATTTGGATGTTGGCAGTTTTGATGTCCTTTTAAGTACGCCTGATGGATGCACCATTACCTTGGTTCCGAGTGGAGTCGCAAGCCAAACCTATACGGATGTTTGTTTTGTTCCGACTGGCGGAGCAGATATTAATACTGGGACTTTCCCTACTTCTGGCAATTTCGATCCGGACCAAGCTTTATCTGATTTGGATGCTTGTGCCTCGAATGGGGTTTGGACTTTAGAATTTGATGGCGGCGGCGGCTTGAGCTTGGGCTTTGGAACCTTAACTGGCTGGTCCATTACATTTGATGATCCTGAGATAAGTTATGAGGGAATGTATTCTTGGTCACCAAATAGCAACATGACTGATGCCAATACTTTGACACCAACCGTTTGTCCTACAAGCGCTCAGACTTATACTTTGACTGTTATGGATGATGCTGGTTGTGCAACAGCAATGCAAACTGTCAACATTGGCATTGACAGCGATTGTTGCGATTTCACATTCGATGCTTTGGTTGATGGAGGTTGCGGAATTAATAACGGCTCTGCTGATGTTACGATTATCGGGGGCTCCGGCAATTTTAGTTACGATTGGGATTCGGGTCAAATGACGGAAGATTTAATGAACGTTCCCTCCAATACCTATGTCCTGACCGTAAATGATATCAATGGTGCTTGCCAAAAAGATACGACCATTATCATCCCAGCACCTATTAATCCTCCAGGTGGTTTGATTCAGAATTAGCCTTTAGCTTAAGAAAAAAATAGGGTTCGTTACTAATTCTTATCTTGCAGATAATCTATGCAAAAAATCTATCGAGAAATTGAAAAAGAAGCGCTTTGGGAAAAGCAAATTACGCTAGCCAGAAATGAATATTTGAAGGTAGCAGGAAGCGTCAACACCAATCTGTATTATGTAGTGGAAGGAAGCTTGAGAATCTTTGTGATCAGTGAGTTTGAAGAACAAATCATTCGGTTTGGTTACAAGGAAAACATCATCACTGCCTTGGATAGTTATATTTCGGAAAAGCCTTCAGATCTTTACATTCAAGCTATAAAAAAAACCACATTGAAAGTAATTGGCAAAAAGAAGTTAAATCAATTGATTGAAAGCTCAAGTGAATTACAAAAGGAATGGAATAAAATACTGGAACAATTGATTTATCAACAATTGGAAAGAGAAATAGATCTACTGACTTCTTCTCCACTCGAAAGGTTCAAACGGGTTTTCAAACGCAGCCCACAATTGTTCCAAGAAATTCCCAACAAACACATTGCATCGTATTTAAGAATGAGCCCAGAAACTTTGTCTAGAATAAAAAAACATTGATTTCAATCAATGTTTTTATGATAAAATTGGATCAACTTTGTAAAAAAATAAATCATGAAAGTTAACACAGAAACTTTAATTTCAGAATTGATCGAATTGACCAGACAAAATTTAAACAAAGCGGAAAGCTTTAAAGAACTAGAGCTTAATCAATTGAATCACAAAGAGGATCCAAAAAGCTGGAGCATGCTTGAATGTCTCGAGCACCTTAATCTTTACGGTGATTTTTATTTGCCTGAAATTGAATCCAGAATAAACAAAAGTAATCATCCACCAGTTGAGGAATTTAAAGGGGGAATGCTTGGAAATTATTTTGCAAAAATGATGAAAGTTGAAGGAGACAAAATCAAAAAAATGCAAACGCCAAAGGATAAAAACCCAAATGGAAGCCAACTTGAGAAAGATTGCATTGCTCGGTTTATTGAGCAGCAACACAAAACACTTGATTTGTTGGACAAAGCAAGAATGGTCAATTTGATGAAAACCAAAACAGGAACCAGCTTGTCTAATTTGGTAAAAATGAAGCTGGGAGATACTTTCAGATTTGTCATTTACCACAATGAGAGACATTTAATTCAGGCAGAAAATGTTCAAAAGCGACCAAAAGAAAAAATTGTTTGAATTATTTTCCTGCATTTAGTGTTAATAATTATAGAAAGAAACAACCTTAATTTCTAATTAACACTATGAATGAAAATGTAAAAAACACTTTTGCAACCATAATCTTTTTTGGGCTTTTCGTAAATCTGATGCTCTTTTTTCCAAGACCCTCCTACTTGGACTTCAATGGTGTGTGGATCAATGATGAAATTGGTGAGATCCACTGTCAAGATGGTTATATTAGTTTAAACAATACAACATTTAAAATTCACAAACATTCTCAAGATACTGTTCAGCTTTCAAGTTCATGTAGTCGGAAAGATTACTATTTCACCTACAAACTTAATGGAGATAAATTCACTCTTAATCCTATAGATAGTTTATGTTTTTCTGTACCAATTTACAGAGATGAAAATTCCAAGGCCAAACCGATGAAATTTAAAAAATCTTCGAAACAGCCTAAGTTTGATATTCCTGATTTTTTTTTAATTTATGACCTTCCAGAAGTAGAACCAAATTGGAGAATTTTTGGAAAATGGATTGTCACTGGAAAAACGATTGGAGAAAAGCATTGGGAATTTGTAAAACACGCTGATTCGGAATCAGAAGCCTGCCCAAAACAAGCTAAGGATAACTTGATAATAATAAAAGATGAGTTTAGCGAGCCAACACAACAAAAAAATCATTCCTATTTTAAAGCCATTCGGAATGAAAGAATTTTTCTTATACATCCTAGTTCTCAAACCTCTTCGAAAAATGGATCTTTTATTCCTGGTTGTGAAATCATTCCTTATAAAATCGTTTGGCAAAGTTACAATCAATTTCAATTGCGATCTCCAAGCAAAGAATATGGCGATCTATATAACCTTACTTTTACAAGAAAGTATGACTCTAACTAATAATTTAGTTAAAGAATGCTAAACAAAGGCTAAATGGCGCTTTTCATTCTAGTATTTGTGGATTTGTTATTAGATTTAATCAATCACAAAACCCAAACCATGAATTTGAATTGCTGGACTTTAAGACTATTCATAGGATTCTATTTATCTACAATTTGCAGTTGTGGAATTTCACAATCTACTCATTATACAGATGAATCTCAATCGGTTTTAATTGAAAAATCGTTACAAATTATTCAAGAAAACCACCCT
>CALBCY010000059.1 GCA_937927195.1 uncultured Chitinophagales bacterium | reverse complement strand
AGCATGCATCATAGCCCTTTCTAAAACGGCCATGGACAAGTCCATCGAAGAACCTGCATCTGCATTCAAGTCAAAATCAACCGCTAGCAATTTACCTTCGTCTGTATAGCTGGCTTTGTAATTGATTAAGTAGGGATGACGTTTACCAGTCATTTTCTGATCGTCGTCTCTAAACAATCTAATCTTGACTGGTTGTCCCGTATTGTAGGCCAAAACAGCTGCCCAACAAGCAGTATGATTGGCTTGAGTTTCTTTTCCACCGAAGGCACCACCCATTCTTCTTATTTGAACTTCAACTTCGTTTTTTGGTAGATCCAAAACTTCTGCAATCAAGGCCTGTGTCTCAGATGGGTGCTGAGTCGAGCTGTAAGCTTTCATTTCATCCCCTTCTCCAGGAACGCAAAGGCAAACCTGTGTTTCAAGATACCAATGCTCTTGACCTCCTATGATTAATTGGCCTTCCAAATAGTTAGGGCCAGACTTTAAAGCTTCCGCGGCATTGCCCCTTTTAATAAATCTTGGTGGAGCAATCAATTGACTTTCACCCTTGGCCATTGCATCAGGAATGTTCAGAACGGTCTCTAAGATTTCATACTCAATTTTAATCAAACGCTCCGCTTCAATGGCTGTTGCTTCATCTACAGCCGCAATCAAGAAAATTGCTTGACCAATGAATGTAACAGTATCGGTTACCAAAACAGGTTCATCGTGTGCAATGGGGCCCATGTTGTTTTCACCAGGTATGTCTTTGTAAGTCAATATCGCATGCACGCCATCAACATCTTCTGCTTCTGACAAATCGTAGGAAAGAATTTTTGCATGTGCGTGGGGACTGTAATAAACTCGACCATGCAGCAAGGTTTCATTGACCAACATGTCATCAATGTAAATGGCTTCTCCAGTTACGTGAAAATGTCCGCTTTCGTGTGCTATATCTTTTTTCATCTTTTTCTCTTAAATCTTCTTCGGAATACTAGATAAAATACCCCTTTAATATTTTTTCAACCATGCCGGGCAACCAAACAAAGCCAAAATATGACCTATTTAATTTACCTCAATCAGACATTTACTGCTGCCGTATCTGCCCAGAATTTTAAAACCAAATTTCTCGCCATTACTCTTCTGCCTTCCTTGCTGGAACGTGCATCTGAAATTGGCGTGAAATCTTTGTCAATAAAATTCATGGCTTCCTCGACATTTTCTCTCGTCCACTTTTTTCCTACCAAGGCCTGAACAGTATTGTCGGCATTTTTGGTCATTGCAGCCATTCCACCATAAATTAATTCTAGCTCCTCAACTGTCTGATCTTCAGAAAGTTTGATTCTGAATCCTGCACTGACAGTTGATATGTCCAGGTCTTTTCTTTTTGAAATTTTATACCATTTCACGAAACTCCCATCTTTCACTTTAGGGATGATTATTTTTGAAATGATTTCATTATTTGACAATTCTGTTTGCCTGTACCCGGTAATGAAGTCCTTCAATTTCAAAGTCCTTTCACCATCCAAACCATGCAAAACCACACTGGCATCATAAGCCATTAGGATGGGAGGAGTATCACCGATTGGTGAGGCACTTCCTAAATTGCCGCCAAGGGTTGCAAGATTTCTAATTTGCAGGGAACCAAAGACAGCCAAGGTATCAAACAAGGCAGGAAAGTTTTCTGAAGACAAGGCTTTTACTTCTTCGAGACTCAAGCCTGCACCCAAGACTAAGTCATCTGCAGTCTCTTCATATTGACGAAGGGCTTCTACTTGTGAAATGTCAATCAATTGTTTTAGTAACTGTTTTTGCTTGGTAACTTTCAAGGCCAAGTCAGTAGCACCAGAAACCAACAAAGCCTCAGGATATTCTTTTCTTAGTTGTAAAATGGCCTCTATGCTATTTGGAACAAAGTAGCTTTGTCCATTGCTTTCCAATTGTAGGGTTTCGCTGGCAATTTTCATAGCAGTCAATAAAGGAGCAATCTCTGATTCTTCATCAGTAAACTGATCCAATCCATCATGAACGCAGGAAATTTCAGCAGCTTCAACAATCGGACGATAGCCAGTGCATCGACAAAGGTTGCCAGTAAGGCAATCATCAATGGTTTCACGATCTGGATTGTTGTAGTTTTTATACAGGGCGAACATCGACATGATAAAACCAGGTGTACAATATCCGCATTGGCTTCCATCTGTATCCACCATTGCTTTTTGAACGGGATGTAGATTGGCGGAAGTACCTAGATTCTCTATCGTGATTAGCTGTTTACCTTGAAGCATTGGCAGAAAGACCAAACAGGAATCAATTGCTTTATAGTCCACACCACCGTCTTCATTAAGCTCTCCTAAAACGACAGTACAAGCTCCACAATCTCCTTCGGCACAGCCCTCTTTAACTCCTTTGTGATTGGGCAAACTTCTTAAAAAGTTGAGCACAGTCATAGTTGGGCTGAGGAACTTATTTTCTGAAAAATCTATCTCGGCTATTTCACCGTCTAAAACAAATGATATTTTAGATGAATATTTAGTCATATTTAATAAAATTTAGCGTGGAAATATAGGGATGATTTAAGAAAAATTAAAATTAAAACCAGTTTATTCCTAGCTTAATTGGCTTTTTAAAAGACTCCTAACATCTATTATTTTTCCTAATATTGAAATAGCAATTTCTTTTGGATTGTCTACTTTAATTGATAAACCCATCGGCCAGTCGATATTGGACATTTGATCTTCGCTCAAAAGGGCTCCGCTTCTGAATGTTTTTTTTGCTATTTCAACTTTGCGGTCGCTGCCAATCATTCCTAAATAGGCATGCGGAAGAGGGGCACAATGCGCAACAATTTCACGATCAAGGGCATGATCATGGGTCATAACGGCAATGAAAGTTTCTTCGTCGAATTGAAGCTTTTCAAAAGCAAGGGCGGGACTTTGATGAAATATTTTATAGGAATCAGTTGACCAATTGTCAAAAATATCTGGCCTTTGGTCGATTAAGGAAACGTCGAAATCGAGGGCAAAGGCAAATTCTGCCAGTGCTTTTCCAATGTGCCCAGCGCCAAAAATAAACAAGGGTTTTTTAGACATAATAGGTTCTATATAAATATGGACGGAACCACCACAGCACATTCCATGATCATGGACCAAAGCATGTTCAAAATTGGCGGTTTTCTGTAGTGAAATTTGTTTGATTGCATCATCAATCACTTTCTTTTCCAAGCCACCACCTCCAATGGTTCCGACAATGAAGCCATCGGCACGAACCAACATTTTTGCACCTGGCTTTCGCGGGGTACTTCCTTTGGTATGAGTAATGAGACACAATGCCATTTTTCGCCGCTCCTCCTTCCATTTCAATATGTGCCGATAGATGTTATCCATAAAATGCAAAAATACAAAAATATTTGTAGGGTTCGCCTCGCTGTTGATCCGCTAGCTGGATCGCCAGCCCGGTTCGCCTCGCTGTTGGTATCGATGCGTCGAACCGACTCAGCTGCGCCCATCGTTACAAGTAAGCCTGCAATGCGCCTGACGGCTAATTTTGTCTATTAGACTTTTTTGTTTATTCCTTCTCACTCGTAGGCTGCAAGGTCCTACTTACCTACTATAAATAGATTCACCGACTCGCTTATTAAAAATTTGCCTATAAATGCATCCTTTTCCTTAGAATGATTACTTTTGAGAATTCCAAAATTAAAAGTACAAACTCAAATGATGTCTAATCTTAAAAAACTAGCGCTCCTTTTCTTTATTTGCTTTACTGTTGTTTCTTGTGGTGACGAAGACGGCATAGAGGCTGACGCTTGTGACCCTACTTCAGGTTTTCCATATCTTGTGACTGGAAACCAATGGGTTTATACCTATTCTTCATTTTTGGGTGGAGAAAATGATTTTACTGTAGGAGTAGAGGAAGAAGTAGAACCAGGAACTTTTAAAATATCTTCTACCGATAATTTATTTCCTGATGAATATTATTGGCACACTTGTGGTGTAAATTTATCTGGATTAGAATCTACAACTGATGATCTCAATACAAATATTTTTAGAAAAAGCAATGTTCCGATAGGGGCAACTTGGAGTGGAACCAATAATGGAGAAACAGGAAACTATGAAGTTCTTAATAAAAATGTAAGTGTCACCACGCTTGCAGGATCTTTTGTCTGTGATGTTATTAGTATAAACTTAACTGGTGCCTTCAATACAGATACTATTTTTGAATCCCCAACGGTTGGAACAGTGAAATACTCAGGAATACTATTTGATTATGAATTGAAATCAAAAAACTTTTAAGAAGAAACACGTTTTTTGGTACGCTTCGCTGTTGGTACGCGGGCTTTGCCTTGGCTTTTAGTACGCTTTCATTTGCCTTCGACAAATATTAGCTGTTGGAATATTGTCGTGGAAAGGCCAGACATAAAGGAAATTTTTAAACTTATTCTTAAACTTCGACATTAAAGAAGGGTTCATAGCAAGCTCCAGCCTTATATTGGTACGCTGAAAATGTCATTGACATAAGGAATTTATCCTTTTACCAACAGGTGCGAAGCACTTTACCAACAGCATGAAGCCAGCGAAGCGCACCAGGCTGGCGATCCAGCTGCGTAGCCCAATGTACCATATTGGGAACTATTTTTCAACGATGTCGGTTCTATTATTTGAAACAACAATACCATGAGAGTTTTAATTATTTGCCATCCTTTTAATGTGGTTTTCCAACCATTGCTCTTTATAGCTTAAAGCAGATTAAGAGCTGAACTATTGTTTGATTTTTCAATCGAGTAATAATTAATCTGCTAAAAATTCATTTCAACAAATTTAAAATTGCATTGGGCGAGGGCTTGAAAGCTGTTGGCTGTTGGCCTTTAGCCGAAACTAAAAGCCAAAAGCTAAAGGCCAAAAGCCAAAAGCTAAAAGCCAAAAGCCAAAAGCTAAAAGCCAAAAGCCAATAGCCAATAGCATCCTCACCAATGCAAGCTCTGATATTCGTTCAGCTGGGAGGGGTCTGTCATTTTATAAACAAAAATTATGAGACGCGAAAAATTGCGCCGACTTAGAAATATAGGAATTGCTGCTCACATCGATGCGGGCAAAACAACTTTAACGGAACGAGTTTTATTTTTTAGTGGCAAATCCCACAGTTTGGGAGAAGTCCATACGGGCAACAGCCAAATGGATACTGGTAAAATGGAAATTGCCAAGGGTATAACAATAAGTTCTGCAGCAACGCATACAGAATGGACGAGTGGGGGAGAACAATTTTATCTAAATATAATTGATACACCTGGACACGTTGATTTCATGATTGAAGTTGAAAGGTCCTTGAGAGTGTTGGATGGTTTGGTCGCTTTGTTTGACAGTGTGGCGGGAGTAGAACCGCAATCAGAAACAATTTGGCAACAAGCCAAAAGGTACAATGTGCCGCTATTGGTTTTGGTTAATAAAATGGATCGCCCCGGTTCTGATCATCAAAAAGTGATTGAACAAATTAGAGAACGATTTGCTGTAAATGCTTGTGCCATTCAAATGCCAATTGGTGAGGAAGATGGTTTCGAAGGGGTTGTCGATTTGATAGAATGGAAAGCAATTTATTGGGACGAAGAGGGGCAAATTCTGCCCAAGGAAGAAATTCCAGTATGGCTTTTGTTAGATGCGAAAGAGCAAAGAATGAACTTATTGGAAAGTTTGGCTTTACTCGATGAAGATTTTATGTTGGACTTTTTTGAGAATCCTGAAAAGATTCAAGCTGACAGAATAAAAACTCTTTTGAGAAAAGCAGTTCTTGAGGGACAGATTGTTCCCGTTTTATTAGGAGCAGCTTATAAAAACAAAGGCGTTCAAACTTTATTGGATGCAGTTTGTGATTATTTGCCTTCTCCATTGGATCGACCAGCAGTGGAAGGAACCGATCCTCAAACGGAGCAGACTCAATTGAGAGCAGCAAATGTTGAGGAAGCTTTTTCAGCTTTGGCATTTAAAATTGCCTTGGATGAACAGAACAGGCAATTGTGTTTCTTTAGGGTTTATTCGGGCAGCTTGAAAATTGGAGATTCAGTTTGGAATCCTTCTACTAGAAAGAAGGAAAGAATTGGTCGATTGTATCAGGTTCATTCGAATAAGCGTTCTGAAATTGAAACGGTTTATGCAGGAGACATTGCAGCTACCACAGGATTGAAAAATGTAAAAACGGGAGATACCCTTTGTAACATAGATAATCCGATTGTACTTGAAAGTTTGTTTGTTCCTCCTCCGGTCATTAGCATGTCTGTGGAGGCTCAAAGCAAAGAGCAATTGTCTAAACTTGGTTTGGCTTTGAATAAATTGCAAATAGAAGATCCAAGTTTCAAAGTGCAAACAGATCCAATTACTGGTCAAACCTTGATGCTGGGAATGGGCGAATTGCATTTAGAGGTGATTGTTGGACGATTGAAAGACGACTTTCTGATTGATGTCAAGATTGGTCAACCGAATGTTGCTTATCGAGAATCTTTGAGCAAAGCAGTTAGACATAAACATCGATTGAAAAAGCAGACAGGTGGAAGTGGGCAATTTGCTGAAATAGATTTCAAACTTGGACCAGCAGATCCTGAATATTTGGAAAGCGATGCTTTTCAGGTGGAAGGCAAGCGATTGCAGTTTGTTAGCAGCGTGACTGGAGGAAGTATCCCAAAGGAATTTTTCTCAGCAATTGTCAATGGATTTAGCAGCATGATGGAGGAAGGGATTTTGGAATCCTATCCAATCGAAAGTATGAAGCTGGAATTGTTGGATGGATCTACCCATCAAGAAGATTCCAATGCTCAAGCTTTTGAATCTTGTGCGAAAGAGGCGTTTAGAGCAGTTGGAATGCAGACGCAACCTGAAGTTTTGGAGCCAATCGTTTCGGTTGAGATAAACAGTCCGATTGACTATATGGGAAACATCATTTCTGGATTGAATCGCAGACGAGGAATGATCCTTTCACAGAATCAAGAAGTCACTGGTGTGAGGATTGAAGCCGAAGTGCCTTTGGCTGAAATGTTTGGATACATTAATCACCTCAGAACAGTCAGTTCTGGACGGGCTAATTATTCGATGAAGTTTAAACATTACGCAGTTTTACCAAAACAGAAAAGAGTTGAAGTCATTGGATAAAAAGCTGAATGAAATCTTGTAAATGTTACTGCCGTCTTTCAATTTTGAGAGGCGGCAGTTTTTTATTGTTTTTAGGTTAAAATTAAACCTGATAACAAATTTTTTATTTCCAAAAGGGAAAACGGCTAAGTTTTTTTGTTTATTAATACGAAAAGAGTTATTTCATGCTAAGCAATCCATTTCACGAAAAAAACATAGAAATAAAAAACATAGAAATAATGGTCCATAATCATGCGGGAAAAATGCTAATGAACACTCAATCAGATCAAGCACTGATAGAACTTGACTTGAGTGAAATAAAAGCTGGACTTTACTTCATAAGTGTGAAATCTGAATCGAGGAAAATAACTGAGAAAATCATCATCCAATAATTTAACAATACTAATCAAACAATCCCAAGCCAAGCTTTGGATTGTTTTCTACCCAAATATCAAAGTCGGTTACTTGTACCGTACCGTCCATATTGCCATCCGTTAATTGATAAGAATTTAAAATGGAAGGCGCGATTTTCCAATCGTCATAATCAGTGGTTTGAATAACATTGTCACCATTGTAATCTCCAGGAATGAGTGCAAAAGCAGTTCCACTTTCCGTAGTAATTGTCTTCATTTGATCCGGTCCGTAGGCAAACTGGTCTCGGAAATCCCAAGAAGCAAAGCCATCCGAAACATTCATCGGCAGAAAAGAAACAACATCAAAATGATTTCGGTGTCTAAGCGTGAAATAATATTCTACTGCAGCGTCCAGGTTCCTGAACTTTAAAGGTCCGGAACCCGAATAATCAACAACACTTCCATCGCTGAGCAAAAGTCCTGCTCTTGATTCAATCAAGTCTAAAGAACCATTCAATGGGTCTCCTGTTCTCGCTTCCACCAAAACCCAATCGACCACATTGCTTGGAATATTCAGGTTGACCGCATCGCTTTCAAAGTGATTGAATGGAGCCATTCCATAAGGCTGTGAAGCAGGAATCAAATTTACATCTCTTAAGTTTGTTCTCATAAAATCACTTCCTTGGTTAATTGCTCCTGCCAAGTAGCCGAATATTTCAACATTTACCACCAATGATTCATTGGGACAGAAAACCCGACTGTCTCCATTGTCCAAATTAAAAGCATTTAGCTCATCCCAAATGAAATTCACAATGGTCTGATAATTTGTTTGAATGACTGGATGGACGATGGAAGGAATTGAAAAAGATGCCGGAGCAGGCTCTTCATAAATGGCCATGAAAGTAACGAGGCTCGCTAAAAAATAAGTACTGGCTCTTCCATGAGGTGCATTGTCCTCATACAATTCTGTATAAGGAATTTGATTGGGAATCACTTGAGTCAAAATTTTACCAAGAATGGGCCCTACTGGAATCATCCTCACATTGAGATCCGGTCTAGACAACAAAAGAGCGTCTTGATAATCAATCCACCAATCGTGAAAGGCTCCTTGTGTGTAATTATCATAATTCGTGAAATCTGAATGGCTTGGTGGAAAGTCATTTGGAAGATATTCAGCCATATCCGGCCAGTTTTCATAGATGTAACATTTCGGATCATCCCCTTGTGCAGCTAGCCAATCGAGAATTGTTTCTGTGGCAGAAATAGGCGTAATTCCGGGATCACCTGGATACTCTTCATCGGGGCCTTGCCATTGCATGAAATTTCCAGCGGTGATTAGAACGGTTGAAACATCGGCCTCAGAAAATGCTTCCGTGTCAGATTCCCAAACACCTGGGACGATGTCGTATCCCCATTGAGAGATTGGTGGAACATTGGCATGTTGAGGTAAAAAGCCATACTGCCCACCAGCTGCATAATCATATCCAGCTTCTGCTGATAATAAATACAACCAATGGGGAACTGTTGTTTCATTACTTGGTGTTGGTATTAATGGAGGGCGATGGTCCAACAGACTGTGCCCGAAGATAAACATTCTTGTATCGCCATTTTGTGCAATGCAGATATTTGAAATGCCAATTAGCAAACAAAGAGCCAGCTTGAACCAACACTTGCGATTGCTACTTTTGTTAATTTTCATAGGATAAAAATAACAATCAAATTTGTTATTTTCTATATAAATTAAAAGTAAATATTTGGAGCTTATCTTATTGAAGCCAATACTTGTAAACCAAGTAAAAAGTTGATATATTGTTCTTGGTGATAAGATGGAATGAAGCTGAGGGTGAAAATGCTTTTGGTGATAAGACCAAAAGAAGCTGGAGGTGACAAGACCAAAAGGTAGCTCGGTCAACGCTATTCAGGCATCATCACATCACATCACAATAAGCCAATAGCTAAAGGCCAACAGCCAACGGCCTAAAATAAATAACTAATAACAAACAATGCACAATTTTCCTTTTTGGATCAATGCTTATGATTTTGCCGAGGTACAGGGTATTTGTAATTTCGAGGCAAACAAACTCAACTTTGAAATACAAACGAAGGATGCTCTATTGGGAATACTCAAAACAAAACCCAAAGTAGTCAGTTTTAATTTGTCGGACATCGCTTCATTAGAACTCAAAACGGACTGGTTCGGCGGCTTGTTTTATCGAAAATTAAAACTTCAATTAAAAACCATGGCCCTTGCCGATAAATTACCAGGGAACGACATCAATGGTGTGACCATTAGCTTTAAAAGAAAGTATTTGAGGAATGTTAAAAGTCTAATCGATGACCTCAATTATTCGATAGGTATGAAAAAGCTGGATGACATTGATCGGAAATTTTTGGATCAATAGTATTGATAAGCTTCATTGTTATTAAGTTCTGTTAGCTGAGACGATGAAGTATGGAAGCCAATGGAAGCCAGCTGCAGATTCATGGATCAATCATTTTGTTTGAACCATCCATTTTACTCTTTCACAAAAGCTTTCACCATTCGTTCTTCTAGCATTTCTATCACGATGAAATACTTTCCTGAAGGCAAATGACTGACGGAAATTTCATGGTAAAAGGTCAAATCATTTAAAAGCAATTTGCCTCGACAATCATAAATTTTACATCCACTTATCTGTGTGTTTGAAATGTTTTTTATTCTTAAAAAATCACTGGTGGGGTTGGGTGAAATATCAAGTTTGTTTATGGTGAAATCTTCTATTGCTGTTTCCATAAAACCAGTCCCAGTCAAATTTATTTCGAAATTTCCCCCATTGCTTTCAATGATTAGAGAGTTTGAGTATTGGACGGCTTGGGTTGGATTGAAGTGAATTTCAAGTTCAAAAATTTCATCAGGATTTAAAATGATGGAATCCAAATCACTATAAAAAACAGCCGCTCCAAAAAGAAAATTGTAAATAATGAGTGGGCCATTTCCCGTGTTCTCAAAGCTTAATATCAGAGCGCTTTCATGGTTGATCTGAACCGTTCCAAAGTCCAATTCAGTTGGACTGACAGCTAAAATCGGGAAGAGCATCGTTTCTTGGAATCCCGAACCTAATAAGTCGATTTCGAAATCACCTCCATTGCTCGAAATATTAACCGTGCTGGCATAATCAATTGGATCGGAAGGGTTGAAAAATATTTCAAGCTCAAAACTTTCATTTGGCCCAATAGAAATGGAATCCATTTCACAATAAAAGGCATCATCTCCGAAAATAAAGTCATAGACAATCAATTCGTCATTTCCTGTGTTTTCTATCAAAATGTTTAAAGAAGTATCAGTGCTAATCAAAATCGTTCCAAAGTTCAATTCCGGACGATTGACAGAAAGGACTGGCATTAAAACTTCATCACAGTCTTCAATCAAAGTTGGGATGTTTCTATCCTGAAATGTACCGTCACCAATTGTTCCATGAAAATTGTTTCCCCAAGTCCATAGGCTTCCATCAGCTTTCAATGCGACACAAAAGTTCCTGCCGGCATCAATGGCGATCCAATCAGCATCTGTTCCTAACTGAGTTGGAGAAAGGACGTTTGATACAGATCCTAATCCCAGTTCTCCTGAACCATTGTTTCCCCAAACCCAAATGGTTCCATTTGTTTTTAAAGCAATGCTGTGATTTTGCCCAGCTGCAATTTCTTGCCAATCATTGTCATTGCCAATTTTTTGAAGCGGATTGAAATTTGTCAAAGTTCCATTGCCAATTTCACCAGCAAAATTTCCACCCCAAGCATAAAGCGTTCCATCTGTCTTTATCGCAAAACTGTGGTCATATCCAGAAGCTATATAAGCCCAATTGTTTTCTGGACTTATTTGTACTGGTTCATAGTGGTCAACATTGTTACCCAAGCCCAATTGGCTCAAGCCATTGAATCCCCACGTCCAAAGAGTCCCGTCGTTTTTTAGTGCAACTTCATGGTGAAATCCAGTGGCCAAAGCGAACCAATTGTTGTCCGTTCCGATCTGAGTTGGGATGCTTACTTCATTGCCTAAGCCGTTTTCCCCATTGCCCAACTCTCCTTCTGTATTGTCTCCCCAAGTCCAAAGTGTTCCATTGTCTTTAAGGGCAAAATTTTGGTTGCTTCCACCAAATACTTGAGACCAATCGTTTTCTGTACCTATTTGAATTGGGCTAGCCCTGTCAATAAAAGTTCCATCACCAAGTTGGCCAAATTGATTCCTTCCCCAAGCCCACAATGTTCCATCAGATTTTATGACCAAGTTGGAAAAATTACCGGCATCGTAGTAGGTCCAATCTGTTTCAGTCATCAATTGTTGCGGGACATTGCTGTCAATCAAGCTTCCGTTGCCCAATTGTCCAGAGGTATTCCAGCCCCAAGCCCAAAAAGTACCGTCGTCTTTAGATGCCAGGATGTGCCTGCCATCTGTACTTATGGATTCAAAACACTGGCTTTGAACAAAGCAAAAAGTGAAGTTAAAGAGGGCGAAAGCCGCCAAATAGGAAGAATGTTTCATGATTTGAATGAGATTTGGGGTTCTGGTTTCACATTCAAATTAGGGGAATTTTAGAACAATTGCAATAGAGCTCCACAAAAAGGAAATTCTAAACCAATTGTAGTTTGGCTTTTTGGATGGCATATAACACTTTCTCTACTTCTGTCTTGTTGTTAAATCTTCCAAAACTAAAGCGGATTGATTCATGAATTCTTTCCTTGCTAAGTTTCATTGCTTGCAGCACATGAGAAGGTTCAGGATTGGAGGAATTGCATGCAGAACCTGTTGCAGCTGAGAAATGATTGGCACAAGCTTCTAGCATCATATTGGCTTCTATGCCTTCAAAAGCAATGTTGATTATCTGTGAAATCCTATTGGTTTTTGAGCCATTTAGAATGCCACCAAAGCTGGTGGCTCTGTCTAAGAAATAGTCGCCCAAATTGGCCAATCGTTTGCTTTCTGAATCAAAATTGTTGGCCAATATTTCAAAGGCTTTGCCCATACCGACTATAGATGGAACATTGGCAGTTCCTGGCCTTAGACCATTTTGTTGATTTCCACCAAACAACATGGGAATCAAAAACAGCCCTTTTCTTAGAAACAATCCTCCCACGCCTTTTGGTGCATAAATTTTATGTCCAGAAAAAGCCATTATGTCAATTGGAATTTTTTCAAGATCAATAGGAATTTTACCAACAGCTTGCGTGGCATCGCAAAATAAAAGGACTTTGTGTTTTTTTGCTATTTTTGAAATGGCTTCTAAGTCGTGAATCACTCCCGTTTCATTATTCACCCACATGACCGAAATCAATTTGGTTTGATCGGTGATTTGGGATTCCAAATACTCTAAATCAATTTCACCTAAATCGCCAACATCTAAGGCTTCGAAATTGTATCCCAACTTATTGAAGACGGCTCCAAGATCTAAAGTAGCTTTGTGTTCACTTGTAAAACTTAAAATATGACATTCCTTGTCTCGGTTTAACTTCCAAATGCCTTGTAATGCGAGATTGATAGATTCTGTAGCACCTGAAGTGAAATAAATTTCATGCGGACTGCAATTGAAAAAGTCAGAAATTTGAGTTTGGGATTGCTCGACCGCTAAAGCTGCTTTTTTACCATGTTGATGTTTGCTGTAATCATTCCCATAAAAATTGGTGAAGTAGGGGAGCATGGCTTCAAGGACCAATGGATCAACAGGCGTTGTAGAATTGTAATCGCAATAAATTGGTTGTGGTGGCAACATTTTTAGATTTTATGATGATCAGATGTTTGGGTTTTTAGATTTTAAGATGCCCATATTTCAATATGTATAAATGCACATGAATCTAAAAGTATCAGGATCCCAAAGGTTCAACGGCCCAAAAGCTCAAAGTTTCAAGGGTTCAAAAAATTCTAATTTCTTAGGGCTTCTCCTTCTGCCAATAGACTTTGTAAAGCGGCTTCTTGATTTGCGTTCAAGTTGTTTACTAAGTTGTTGTTTTCATAAGGATCATTTAA
>CALBCY010000058.1 GCA_937927195.1 uncultured Chitinophagales bacterium | reverse complement strand
AAACTAAAATCAACCAAGCGTCAAAATTGCCCGCCAGGTCAATGAAGACCTACTAAAAACAAAGCCCAAAGGGCGAGTGTACCAACAGGCAGCTTGCTGAAGTACCAACAGCGAAGCGTACCCCTCTTCCCCTTATTTCATCATTTTACTATATTCCTCATAAAAATACGGAATCGTCTCAATCCCCTTGTAGAAATTGAACAAACCATAATGCTCATTCGGAGAATGAATGGCATCAGAGTCCAATCCAAATCCCATCAAGATCGTATCCACTTCCAATACTTTTTTGAACAAAGCCACAATCGGAATACTTCCCCCATCTCTCGTAGGGATCGGTTTAGTACCAAATGAGGTTTCATAGGCCTTTGAAGCTGCTTGATATGCAATGGAATCAGTTGGCGTTACAGCAGGCTCTCCACCGTGATGAGGCGTAACTTTTATCTTGACCGACTTTGGAGCAATGGACTCAAAATGCTCTTGGAACAATTTGGTGATCGTCTCAGAATCCTGATTGGGAACCAATCGCATAGATATTTTTGCAAATGCTTTTGAAGGAAGGACGGTTTTGGCTCCTTCGCCAATATAACCACCCCACATTCCATTCACATCAAGTGTTGGTCGGATGGAAGTTCTTTCGTTTGGCGTATATCCAGTTTCACCCAAAAGTGCATCGACCTCCAAATCTTTTTTGTAGGCTTCTTTGTCAAATGGTGCTTTTGCCATTTCAGCTCTTTGCTCTGATGAAATTTCTTCAACATCTTCATAAAAACCTGGAATGGTGATTTTACCATCATGATCATGCATCGAAGCTATCATTTTTGAAAGCACATTGATCGGATTGGCAACAGTTCCACCATAAACACCCGAATGCAAATCTCTATTCGGCCCAATGACTTCTACTTCAACATAACTCAATCCTCTCAATCCAGTAGTAATCGATGGAATGTCATTGGCGATCATAGAAGTATCTGAAATCAAAACCACATCGCAAGCCAACTTTTCTGTATGGCTCTCGACAAAAGTGCCTAAATTATCAGATCCAACTTCTTCTTCTCCTTCAATCATGAATTTCACATTACAAGGCACTCCACCATTTTGCATCATATACTCAAAAGCCTTGATGTGCATATAAAATTGTCCTTTGTCATCACAAGCTCCTCTGGCATAAATAACATCGTCCTTAATAACAGGCTCGAAAGGTGGAGAATCCCATAATTCATAAGGATCGGCCGGTTGAACATCATAATGACCGTAAACCAAGACCGTTGGAAGGGCAGGATCAACGATTTTTTCGCCATAAACGATGGGATAACCCTTCGTTGAGCAAACTTCAACATTATCAGCTCCCGCCTCGACCAATTTTTGCTTTACAAATTCTGCCGCTTCAAAGACATCATCTCTAAATTTTGGATCTGCGCTAACAGATGGAATTTTTAATAAATCGAGTAATTCATTCAAAAATCTTTCCTTGTTTTCCGCTATATATGTTTGGATATTTCCCATTAGTTGAATTTTTAGTGTGAAATTAAATTTTTGATGGCACAATTTTGGTGTTTTTACTTAAATTAGTTGGCTTTTGTTTTTGAAAAGTAGTTCTGAACCAAACTAAATGAATAAATTTTACATTACTCCCTTCTTATTATTAGTAATTGGATTACTATTTGGCTTGCAGTTAAATGCCCAAAATGTAGTTGAATCTTACGGGGCTAGAGCTGCAGCTCTAGGAAATTCTGCAACTTGCCATTCTGATGCTTTTTCGACTTTTTCAAATCAGGCTGGTTTGGCGGATGTTGAAGAAATGTCCGTCGGCGTCTTTGGAGAGAATCGATTCCTCATTCCAGACTTAAATAGCTTTGCCTTTGGCTTCGCTCTACCCACCAAATCCGGAACTTTCGGAGTGGCGGCAAATTATTATGGAATAGAAACCTACAATACACTTCGAGCGACCTTAGGTTACGGAAGGACTTTGTTTGAAGAAAAGATGAATATTGGTGCTGGCTTTGATTTTGTCAATGTCAATGTTCCTGAATATGGCTCCAAGGCAATCATTACCTTCGGAGTAGGTGTCCAGTTTAAAATAAGCGATTTTATGATTGCAGGTCATGTATTTAACCCAATCCAAAGTAAAACGACTGAAAATGAAAAGGATGTGCTTTCTTCGACTTTAAAATTGGGAATCTCCTATGTGCCTTCTCAAACGGTGGGAATCTATCTTGAAGGAGTTAAAACTTTCAACTATCCAGCCAGCTTTAATGGTGGGGTAGAATACAATGTTCTAAAAAAGTTGGAGCTGCGGGTTGGTTTTGCCACCTTACCCTCTAGGATAGTAGATGGAAGATATGGAACAGATGTTGCCAATTTGACGGTTGGAGCTGGAATAATTCTGGATCCAATCAGGATTGACATTGCCAATAAATTTCATCCAGTTCTTGGCCATTCACCATCTGTGAGTATTTCCTATTCAGGAAAAAAGAAAACGAATCCTCCTGTCCCAACAGACATAATCGATTAAGACCCGAATAAGTGAAGAAAAATTATAATAATAATATCAAAGGCTTTTGCCAATGTATATGTATCGTAGCCATCACTTTTTTGGTCAATGGGCTTTCCATTTATGGGCAAAGACTCAACCAAAATGAATTGAAAGAGATTCAGGACATTTTTGAGTTTATGGCTGAAGAAGATGAGGAAATTGCCAACAATGATACCTACTTTGAAAAGCTGGTGGATCTCTATGATGACAAAGTGAACATCAACAAGGCCAGCTATGATGATTTTATACCTTTGCGAGATGCCTTAATTTTATCAGAAAAAGAATTGAGCAGCCTTTTGAATTATCGGGAAGAGGTTGGTAAAATTATCAATAAATATGAGTTGCAGGCCATTCCTAATTGGGATTTAAATACAATAAAGAGAGCCTTGCCATTTTTGGATGTTAAGGGTGAAATTGCAGATTTCAATGTGACAACTGGGCAATTGTTATTTGGAGGAAAACATGATCTTTTTGTTCGTTATTCCAGAGTGTTGAGTGAACAACAAGGATACCAGTTAAAAGATACATTGCCCGATGGCAGTGGTGGAAAAAGCAATTATTTGGGCTCTCCCAATAAATTGTACATGCGTTACAGGTATAAGTATGGCAGAAAGATCAGTTATGGTATAACGGCAGAGAAAGATGCAGGCGAGGAGTTTTTTAAAGGAACTCAAAGACAAGGTTTTGATTATTATTCGGGACATTTGTTTATAAGAGATGTTGGCCGCTTCAAAGGCATTGCATTGGGAGATTACAGAATAAAAATTGGACAGGGCCTGACTTGTTGGACAGATGTCTCAAATGGGAAATCTCCTTCCATAGAAACCATCAAAAGACAATCTGATGTTTTAGAGCCTTACACTTCTGTAAACGAGTATCTGTTTTTTAGAGGAGCAGCTGCAACACTTAGGCTCAATCAAAAGATGGAACTGACAGGTTTTGCCTCTTTTAAAAACGTAGACAATACTGTCGACAGGGATACGATTGATGAGTTGAACTTGGAGATTATTAGAATCGGAAGCATCCAAGAAACTGGAAACCATAGAACGGAATCAGAATTTGACAACAAAGGACAGAATACCCAGTTTAATGCTGGTGGTGATTTGAAATGGGAAAATCAAAAATTCAAGCTGAGTTTTTCTGGTCTTTATACCAGATTCGACAAAGAAATAGGAGACAACAACGTTAGATTTTTAGCACCTTATAATCTATACAGGTTTTCCGGAAATCAGTTGTTGAATTTAACTGTGAATTATAAATACAGCAAAGGAAACATCAATTTCTTTGGCGAAACTTCTTATTCAGATAATTTAGGCAGTCAGTCAGGATTGGCAACATTAAATGGGGCAATTATTAGCATGCATCCCAAAGTTGATTTTTCAATTTTACACAGATACTTTCAACCAGAATATCAATCCTTGTTCAGTGATCCGTTTATGGAATCTTCTACAGCTACCAATGAGCAAGGACTGTTCTTCGGATTACAAATTAAACCACATAAGATGTGGACAGTACAAGCCTATTCAGATTATTACACGCATCAATGGATTCGGTACCGAGTAGACGCACCCACCAATGGGCATGAGCATTTGATTCAGCTTACATTCAAACCCTCTCGAACTTTTGCTATTTATGGCAGATTTGATACGAAAACCGAAGGAAACAATTTGAGCTCTGATACCGAAAAGGAATTGGAGTTGGACAATGAAATTGATATCGTAACCAATCAGCGAAGAAACAGATGGAGATTGGACCTAAGATTGACATTGGAAAAAACATTGACATTCAAAACAAGATTGCAAACCTCTAGCTTTGAAAATGGCCTTAGCCCAAAGAAAAGAGGGTATATGTTGTATCAGGATATTTCCTACAGTCCATTGTCTTTCCCATTGTCTTTTGATTTAAGGTATGCACTGTTCGATATAGACGCTTTTGAAGCGAGAATCTATGCTTATGAAAAAGATGTTTTGTATGCATTTAGCATACCATCATTCAACAATAGAGGAAGAAGGTTTTATCTAAATCTCAGATACAAGTTGAATGGTAACATTACCCTTTGGGCTAGATACGCTCGAACAACTTATGACAACCTTGATGAAATAAGCACTGGGAATGAACGAATTCTCGACAATAAAAGAACAGATGTAAAGGCCCAAATTAGAGTTTCATTCTAGCCAATAGTCTATTCTCTCCTCTGCTTTGTTTTGGTCTTATCATCAAAACTGCCCACTATAGGATGTTGTTAATTTTACTCAAAAAGGATTCTGCCTAATCGCAGTTGGTTAAATCTTCGAAATTAATTACTTTCATGTGCATTATAAAAACACTTCAAGTTCAGTGGTAAGGGAACTCAATAGTTCTTTATACCGGATTTAAGTGGTATAAATTATTTAGAAACCATTTGATAGTTGTAAAGGATAGTTGTAAAGGCTCAAGTCTGAGTTGTTTGTCGTTTTTTATTATTCTTAAATGAATTTGGATCAATTAAAATTTCCTTCTTCAATAGTGCGTTTGTTGCCCCAAACAAATGACATTGGCTTATTATTTTCACAAAACCATTCTTTTATGTACCCGATCTCTGCTTTTTATAAAATTGGAATTTTCTTTGTTTCAATTCTGTTATTTTCTCCATTGTCCTTTTCTCAAGAAATGTCTTGCCTTTCTACTCTTCAATGGCATGAAGATAAGTTGGAGAATGATGCTGTATACAAAAGAAACAATGAGGAGTGGAAAAGTGAAATTGAGCAGATAATCGCTCAAAGAAATCCAAATTGTGAAGATGGGCCTATACTTATTCCAGTGGCTGTTCATTTTGATTCTGGAGCGAATCTTCCAACAACAGCGGGGGAAAAAGAATGTGCAATAGAAATGGCGATTGATCAAATAGCCAATTTAAATTTGGAATATGCAGGAGAAGAACCGGATGCTTTAGTTTTCAACGATAATCTTGGTTCCTGCTTTGGAACTACCGTCGGGAATGCCTGTATTCAATTCTGTTTGGCCAAACAAAATCATCCGGAAGGTTGGGATTTAGAGGATGGAGACTATGCGGTAACATTTGGTTTGGCAGATTTTGATTATCCGCAACAATTTGGTTTCCCTGCGGGTTCTCCTACTAATTCTGAATGGGCTGGTTACATAAATATTTATGTTTTGAATTTGCCGGCTGGATTATTGGGGATCTCCAATGGAATTCCTGGTGATTTTAATGGAGATGGCGTTATGTTAGATGTTTGCCAATTTGGTACAGATAACATTGATTGTTCTGGTTTTGATAATACAAATTCTTGTGGGGCAGGAGGTTTTGTTGAAGGAGAAACCATCACTCATGAATTGGGGCATTTCTTAGGCTTGTTTCACATTTGGGGAGATGAGATTGCTTGTCAAGGTGGACAATCTCAAACCCAATGTTCTGGAAGCGACAATATTGACGACACTCCAAACATTTCTTGCAGTTATTCAGGTTTCTCGAATTGCAATAATTTTGATAGCTGCGAGGATTTACCAGCAACCTGTGGATCTTCAGATATGACGATGAATTTTATGGGTTATGCCACTGATCCATGTATGTACATGTTTACTTCTGGTCAAGCTGATGTTATGTATGCCACAGCTATTCAAAAAGGTTTTACGACCAATATTCCGCCTCAATGCGGAGATCCAACTTGTCCTGCGGAGATAATTTCACAATACAATGCGGAAGAGATTGCTTGTTCTAATCTTGGAATTTATGAATTGCCAGATGATTTTCCTGGTCTTGAAATAGATGATCCTTCTGGGGCTATTTACATTTGGAGTACAGGAGACTATATTGAATCAGGAGGTAGTTTAATTGATGGCTCAATTTATGAACTAATAGGTCCATCAACTTGTAATCCTGAAGAGCAAGAAATATTTCTTAACATCAGTTGCAAAATAGATTCCACTTTGTTTTTCGAAGGAGGTTCAATAACTTTAACTGTTTACCCAGATCTATCTGAACTTGATACAGAACTTTTCGCAAGCTATGAATCGGACATTTGCGTCGGCCCAACCTGGACAATAAATCCTGATTGTGAATCTTTTGTTGTAGAAATCAGCCAGATTAGTGGACCAGAATTTCCAATATTGCCAGGATTTGGAGATGCCGAGTATGAAATAACTGTAAGCTATCCTGCTCTTTGTTGCGATGTTGAGGGCACAGGTGCCACCTGTTCCATCATTGAAGTAGTTGAATATGCTTGCCCATTTATTCCTGGTTGTACCAATCCTGAGGCTTGCAATTACAATGCAGCTGCGACGATTGACGATGAAAGTTGCATCCTTGAACTAGGTGGTTGCAATACTGGTATTGCCGAATTGGATAATATTTCAATAAACGCCATGCCAAACCCCGTTTCAGATTTATTGTATTTCAAGCTTGACCTTCCTACTGCCTATGAATCTGTTGAAATTAAAGTCTACAGCATCAATGGCCAATTGCTTGAGGAAGTTCTTAGCTCTAGTCAAATCAACCAAGGGCAACACCAGATTACTTATGATGTTAAAAATCTTGTAACTGGCGTATATTTCTACAAACTTATTATCGACAATAAAGTCATTTCAACCAAAAAAATAACTGTTTCAAAATAATACTTCATACCAAATACTTAAATACTTATGACTATTCAAACTGCCAAGAGCAGCGGCATTTTTATGCTGCTTTTCCTTGGCTTAATCTCTCTCAATGCACTAGGCCAAAATAAAAACATTCAACCATCTGCACATTGTGGATCTACAATGGAGGCGCATGAATATCGCATGGCCAATGATGCTGCCTATAGAAAACATGTCAATAAAATAAATTCACTGGCAGAAACTTACATGGGACAAAGAAATCCCAATTGTGCCAATGGGCCATTGATTATTCCGATAGCTGTCCATTTCAATTCTGGAAACGGTTTGCCTACAGGAGCAACTGAAGAAGCTTGCGCGATCAACTTGGCTTACAATATGATCAATAAGCTAAATGACGACTTTAATGGCACAAATCCAGATGCTGCCAATTACAATTCCAACTTTGGTGCTTGTTTGTCGCCCCTTGGTATTTCATGCGTTGAGTTTTGCTTGGCCTCACAAAATCATCCTGCTGGATATGGTTTAAATAACAATGAACCGGCTGTCACGTTTGGACAGGTTGATTTTACAATTCCCAATGGAAATTTCACTCCAGTAAATGCAGAATGGAGCAACCACATAAATATTTATGTAGATGTTTTAAGTGGTGGATTATTAGGAGTTTCAAACGGGATTCCCGGACAGTTCAATGGCGATGGAGTAATGGTCAATGCTTGTCAATTTGGTGGCCCTGGAGTGACTTGTTCTGGTTTTAACCATTCCACCAGTTGTGGTGGTTTATACGACGAAGGAGAAACAGTTTCTCATGAGTTGGGGCATTACTTTGGACTCTTCCATATTTGGGGAGATGATGGCACTGCTTGCACAGGTTCAGATCAAATAAACGATACGCCAAACATAGCAGGAAACTACAGTAGTTATACAAATTGTAATGACAATTCTTGCGCTGATTTACCTGAAACTTGTGGGTCTGAAGACATGTACATGAGTTTCATGTCTTATGCCTCTGATGGTTGCATGTATATGTTTTCATCAGGTCAAGCCGATCAGGTTTATGCCGTTGCTACTGCTCAAGGATTTTCTTCAAATGGAAGTCCTCAATGTACACCATCTTGCGAATTAGAAGTCACGGTTGATTATGTCAATTCCAGCGCTGGAAGCCCAGCTGGTTTTATTGATGTCCCGATTGACATTGGTTCCGCAATAGGAAATTTGACTTTCGATCCTCCAGGGATCGTTAGTGGATCAGGAACAAATGGCGATCCGTATGTTGCTACCGTTGATGGCGGAGCGGCTTGTTCTCCAGTCCTAATGACGGTGGAAGATGATGGAACCAATTTAGACAATTCGGCCAATTTTAACATCATCTCTCCTTCCTCCATTTCAGGTGAATATGCCATTGGATTAAACAATACTGCTACTTGGGGAATCGATATTAATTCCTTAGGTTATTGTGGAAGTGGAACGACAGAAGTAACTGGTGGCCTGGTATTGGTTGATGATTTATCAAATCCCGTGACGGATT
This sequence comes from uncultured Chitinophagales bacterium, assembly GCA_937927195.1. Classification (GTDB taxonomy): domain Bacteria; phylum Bacteroidota; class Bacteroidia; order Chitinophagales; family UBA2359; genus JAHDGP01. Next base: position 16,990 of record CALBCY010000058.1, on the reverse strand, counting down.
TCTGTCAGCCAGACCAAACAACTGGAGCTGTACCAACAGCGGCGCAATGTGATGGCATTGCAGGGAAAATTGCGGTCATCGATAGAGGAAATTGCGACTTTACCAATAAGGTAGAAAATGCACAGGAATGTGGAGCCATCGCAGTAATAATTTGTAACAATGATACAGCCAATCCGAATGAGGTTGTTTTAATGGGTGGAGCTTCAGAAGATCCTGTTACCATCCCAACAGTTATGCTTTCGTACAACAATTGCCAGGCGATAAAAATAGAAATGGCCACTGGAAATGTTTTGGCTTGTTTGGGAAGTCAAGGTGTTATTGACGTTTGCCAAAGAATCTTTTTAGTAGATGTTTGCCAAAGTGGTGGAAGCGGATGTACGAATCCTGCTGCTTGTAATTTTGATCCTTTTGCAAGTTCAGACGATGGTACTTGTTTGTTACCCGATGGTTGTACTGATCCAACAGCTTGTAATTTTAATGCTGCCGCAAATTGCGATGATGGATCCTGTACTGTCGCAGGTTGTAACGATCCTGCTGCTTGTAATTTTGATCCTGCCGCTGTCTGTAATGACGGTTCTTGCGAATTTCCTGGAGGCCCTAATTGTCCACCAATCAATAATGAATGTACAGGCGCAATCGATATTTCATCAGCTTTCCCGGATTGCCCAAGCTTAACAACTGTATTTGGAACCTATGACAATACCTTGGCAACTTCTGAACCCAGTGATCTTACTTACACCTCTTACACTGGAAATGAAGTGAATGCTGCAGGGACTTGTTGCTTGTGTGAAATAAATAACAACAGCGATAATACAGAATTACACGCAACAATGTGGTACTCTTTTACGCCAGCTTTAACTGGAAATTATTTCATTGAAGCCATTGCTCAAAGCAGTGCAAATGGATGTGGAGGAGTATTAGGAACGAGTGAGGATACTCAAATATTGATCTATGAAAGTGGGGATGGTTCTTGCAATTCTTTAAGTTTCCTGGGTTGTAATGAAGATGGTGTAAATGCAACTGCAACGAACTATCCAGCTGGGGAATCTTTTAATTTTATCGCTGGCACAACTTATTACTTAATTGTTGATGAATATTATGTCAATGGTTTGGAAAGAGGAACATTTTGTGTTGAGGTAACATTTGAAGATACTTGCCCAGTCACCATTCCTGGTTGTACCAACCCAAGTGCTTGCAATTATGACAATGCTGCAACAATTGACGATGGGACTTGCATCTTGGAAACGACTTGCGATACTGATCCATGCACAGCAGGTGGAATGTATACTTGGAGTGCTGTTAATTGTCAGTGTGAAATAAGTACAGCGACCAGCGATGGTTGTACAGATGTCAATGCTTGCAATTATGATGCATCCGCGAACTGCGACGATGGAACTTGCATCTTGGAAACGACTTGCGATACTGATCCATGCATCAATGGTGGAGTGTTTGTTTGGGATGACCTTAACTGTCAATGCGCCTTAAGTAATCCAACTGTATCTGGTTGTACCAATGCCAATGCTTGTAATTATGATGCCAATGCCAATTGCAATGATGGCAGTTGTATTTTAGAAACAGTTTGTGACATTAATCCATGCACCAATGGTGGTGTTTATTCTTGGGATGTCAATACTTGTCAATGCGAACTTTCAACAGCAACTGTTTTTGCTTGTATTGATCCAACAGCCTGTAATTTTGACAATTCAGCCAATTGTGACGATGGTAGTTGTCTTTACATAATTGATTGCTTAGGTGTCTGTGGAGGAACCGCAAGTAACGGTTGTACCGATCCTACAGCTTGCAATTATGATATAAATGCAGATTGTGATGACAGCTCTTGTCTCTTTGCGCCCTGTCTATTTGCTTGCACTGATCCATGTGCGCCCAATTACAATGCTGCTGCAGATGGAGACGATGGTTCTTGTGAAACTTATAATATGAGTTGCAACACTGATCCATGTTTAGGAGATGTGGAGCTTTGGGATGCTGTAATTTGTGCATGTGTGATAAGTCAGTCTTCTATTGACGGTTGTACTGACGCAACTGCTTGTAACTTTGATGTTCTAGCCAATTGTGACAATGGTTCTTGTATTTTCGTAGCAGATTGTCTCGGTCAATGTGGCGGAACAGCTACAGAAGGTTGCACTGATGCAAGCGCCTGTAATTTTGATGCTGCTGCAGACTGTGACGATTCATCTTGTGATTTTACTTCTTGCGCACCAGGAGGAATTAGTTCAACCATATATGTTGATGACAATGACAATGGTGAATATGACAATGGTGAAGCGACTTTAGGTGGGGTAGGAGTAATGATTACATTTGCTGGACTTGATGGGGTCATGGGTAATGCTGATGATCAAATTTTCAATACTTCTACTGCTGCGAATGGTAGTTTTTTAATGACAGGATTACCAGCGGGATTTTACACAGTTAGCATAACTTTGCCTGCAGGATACAAGTTTACAGGAGGAAGTACTTTCAATATGTACTCCACTTTGGTTTTGAATAATGAAATTTCATTCGTCGGTACTGGAGGTGAAATTCCTGTTTTATTAGACCTAAATGAAGGTTGCGATTTAGACATCAATTTGATTAGTGGATGGAATATTATTTCTTCCTATTGTTATCCAGTTGATCCTGATATGCCAGATGTATTTAATTTAATAAGTCCATCAGTAATTCAAGTGAAGGACTTGACGGATGTTTATGTGCCCGCCTTAAATTACAATACAATGGATCCATGGAATATTTCACAAGGCTATCAAGTGAAAGTTTCTTCACAAGCTGTATTGGCAGTGAACGGAACAACAGAGGTTGATCCAACTGTCGATCAAATTCCATTAGACAATGGTTGGAACATAATAGCTTATTGGTTGAAAGATGGCGATGCTGATCCTTCCGATGTATTTGATGCTTATGCTCCCAATGTCATTCAAGTGAAAAATTTATATGGAGCTTATGCACCCGCATTGAGTTTTAATGGAATGGGTAATATGACCATTACACAAGGCTACCAAGTTAAAATGTCAGCACCTGATGTGTTGATGTACAATCCAGCTGATGGAATTTATATGAGGCCATTGGAAGATGAATTGGAAATTTTGAGACCACAGCACTTTGTAAGAGGTGGCGCAGTTCATCCCAACAATACGACTTTAATAATAAAATCTCCCGAGTTTGGAATGATGAATTACGGAGATGAAATAGGGGTCTTTACAGAAGATGGTCTATTGGTTGGATCAGGTGTTTATCAAGGTGGACATATAGGAATGTTGGTCTACGGAAATGAAGCCAATCCACTTGGCAACAACGGCATCAACAATAACATCAACAATGGCATCAACGATCAGAATCAAAATGGAATCAATCCAGGTGAAGCTTTTTATTTCAAAGTTTGGGATAAACTCTTGCAGAAAGAAAATTCATTGACGCTTGAAATTCTGGAAGGGCCAGAGCATTTTCAAAAAGATGCTTTGACGGTTGCTCAATTCAAGACCAACACAGCTTTGGATAACTTGTCTTCAATTGAAATAAATGCGGTCCCGAATCCAGTATCTGATCACCTTGTATTTAACATTGAATTAAATGAAATGAAAGAGGAGCTTAGAATCCAGATTTACAATATGGAAGGCAAGTTACTAGAAGAAATAATCAATGATGGCGCGGTTAGAAGTGGCTTGCATCAGCTATCCTATCATGTAGGGCATATGGCCGATGGAATTTACATGTACAAGCTAATAGCTGATGGAGAAATTGTCGCAATAGAGAAATTAATTGTGGCTAAATAACATTGCTGAATACTGCTAATAATTGCCTAAAAAGCGCAGACAGGAAATTCCTGTCTGCGCTTTTTTTATGCACCCAAAACAGACAAATATCCCTAAAAATTAGAACAGGTTTATAACTGAAATGAATTTTACCCATAGGGCTTTTGGACAAAAAATTATGGCTTAAAAGTATACATATCAAGGGTTTTTAAAACAATTGAAAATGATTGTTTGTATATTAATCCTTCTTGAAGAACGACAGAATTCGCAATCACTTTATTTTAAATTTGAATCAAATACAATGGCCCGATTATTCAGTTTATTCAGTACATTTTTACTATTAAGTTTATCAACAAGTCTCGCTGTCAATGCCCAAGCAGGCACAGATTGTTCAGATCCTTTCATCGTCAATACTTATTCCTACTCTGGTTCTTCCCTTACAACCTGTGGATTTGGCAATGATTATGATTCCAATATTTTTGGTTTAGATAATGTCGAGGACTATTGCTATCCATCTTCTGGCATAGGGCCGGGTCAGACGGAAAGGAATTCTTATGGTGGTGAAGATTATGTGATTGAATTTACGCCACCAGCTGGAGCTTGCCACACGATTAGCTTAACGAGCAGTACAAGCTACGCCTCCATTCATGTTTTAAGAGGTTGCCCAGACGATGTTAACACCGAATGTGTTGGCTATGACGCTTCATCGGGAACCAATCCAACGGTAAACTTTGGATCGATCACAGGCGAAACCTATTACATTGTAATTGACAACTGGCCTTCTCCGGCTTGTTATACATTTTCAATTGACATTAGTTCTTCAACTACGCCCGGCATAGCAAATGATTTTTGTTCCACTGCTTTGCCATTGACTGGTTCTGGATCTAACATCGGAGCAACTTGTGAACCAAATGAATGGTCTCCTGATTGGCCAGATACCAATCCAAGTATTTGTTCTGGGATCAATGTATGGCAATCGAATGAAAATGGTGTTTGGTATACTTTCAATAATCCAATAGCTCAAAATTTGGATATTGAAGTGGCCAATATCACTTGTTCTGGTGGAAATAATAAATTACAATTTGGCGTTTGGACCAACACCGGTACTTGCGATTTGGATGCCGAAACATTGATGGGTTGTACAATCGCAATTGGAAACGCTACACTGACTTTAAACAATTTGGCTCCAGGCAATTATTACCTCTTTGCAGATGGAGATGCTGGAAGTGGTTGTACCTGGGATTTTATTAGTGAAATTATTTCAGAATGTACAAGCCCACCAATCCTGATCGGTAATTAATTTTTATTAAAAGCAATAAAAGGAAATTTCAGAAAAGGTAAAACAGTTTCATTCAAACTCATCCAAACAAAGAAAAAATAAAACAAGTGAAAAATTTAATACTATATATACTCTCTTTATCAGTTTTCTGCTTCAGCAGTATAAATTTGGCAGGCCAGATTGTTGGTTGCTCAGGAACTTCCTACGATCCAGGTGGTCAATTTGCAGACTACTCAAGCTATGAAGATTACTCACAAACCTTTTGTCCAACAGATCCGGTTACAGAAACCATTCAGATTAACTTTAGCTCTTTTAGTGTTGAGCCGGGCTTCTCAGGAGATTGCCCATATGATTATCTAAGGGTACTAAACGGTGCTACGACAAATTCAGCCGCCATTGGAGGCAGTTATTGCGACAACAATGTTCCAACAGTCATAACTTCCACGCACCCATCCGGATGTCTAACTTTGGTGTTTGTGTCTGATGTGAATGGAGAACAAAGTGGCTGGGAGGCAACGATTAGCTGCGTAGCTCCAATTCCCGGTGGAGGAGGATTTGATTGTTCTGATCCAACCGCACCCAATGATGATTGTGCCAATGCAACTCCATTAGATTTAACCCAAGCTTTTCAAGGAAGTACCGATTGCAATTATACAGTTGATGAGCCTTACTTCTTTTATGACGCTTCTTCTCCAAACGGTTGGTGTGGAAGCATCGAAAATAATTCATGGTTGATTTTTACCGCATCAGATACAAATGTAGACATTGATTTTGCTGTTGAAGCTGATGTTGGTTGTGAATATGGTGTGCAGTTCAGTCTTTGGGAAGGAGTTTGTGGGAATTTGTCAATGGTTGGTAATGTCTGTGAGAATCCAACTCCGATTCCAAATGCGGGAACTTCATCAACTCTGAATTTAGTAGGAATGGTTCCGGGAAATGATTATTACTTGATGATAGATGGTTTTGGAGGGGAGCTTTGTGACTATTCCTTTCAGGCTGGCAGCGGTGTAGTAACTTGCGACAATGATTTATGTGCAGATGCTACGATCATAAGTTGTGGTTCAAGTGTTACCAATGGATTACAATGTGCAACAAATACTAATGCTCCAACGGACTGTTCTGTCGCAGGATTGGCCAATGAAGGAGTTTGGTATCAATTTACAGGAAATGGGCAAAGTACAATTTTAAGTACTGCAAATCCAGGAACAGACTTTAATGCAAGAATACATGTCTATACAGGATCATGCGCTGCTCTAAGTTGTTTGGCAACAGGGACAGGCAATGGAACTTCGAGTGTGAATTTTGTTTCAAACAATGGTACTACCTATTATGTTTACATTGATGGGCAGTCTGGCGCCACTGGAATTTTTGAATTGTCTTTGAGCTGTACAACAGGAACCAATGATTGTGGAAGTTGTGCCAGCCCTAATTGTTCCATCTTGGGAGTGCCAACATTTGATGATAGAAACTATCCTGCCAGTTCTTGCGAAAGCTTTTTCATTTCAGGACCTTCAACATTTTATTCTTACTATACGGTTTCAACGGATGCGAATGGAACAATAGGGCTTGTTCAAACCAATACGGTAAGTCCTGGCGGATGTGGAGTAGCAACAAGATCAGCAGTTTTGTTTGCAATGGGCACCTGTCCTGCAAGTCCAATATCACCCACCGTTGTAAACGCAAATAGTGTGGGAAGCGGATTTAATCCTGAATGGGCTGGTCTTAGTCCAAGTACAACGTATACGTTGAGAATTGAAACCAATGTTCCTGGTGTTTGTACCTTGGAAGAGGCCTGCACTAATTTTTATGGAGTGCAAGGCTGTCCTGCTCCTGCTACCCCAACTTCAATAACTGGAAATACAAATCCTGTTCCTTCATCAACTGAAAGTTATACCGTTGGTGCTGTAACTGGTGCAACTAGTTATACCTGGACCGTTACAGGAGGAACAATAGCAAGTGGACAAAATACAAATTCAATTACAATCAATTGGGGAACCAGTGGAAACGGAAATATCAGTGTGCTTGCAAACAGTACTTGTGGTACCAGCTCAGCTTTCAATCTGGCCATTACAATTGGGACGGTCGCAGGTTCTGATTGTGGTAGCTGTGCAAGTCCAAGCTGCTCGATTGTAGGGATCCCAACATTTGGAGATCGAACGTACCCGCCAGCCTCTTGTGAAAGCCCTTTAATATCTGGACCAGCTGTTTTCTATTCATATTATTCGGTTACAACAGATGCAAGTGGTGGAGTAGGAGTGGTACAAACCAATTTAGTGTCCCCTGGCGGATGTGGCTTGGCGACTCGTACTGCCGTCTTATTTGCATTGGGTACTTGTCCCAATAATGCCATTTCACCAAGCATAGCAAATGGCAATGGTGTAGGCAGTGGTTTTAATCCAGAGTGGACTGGACTTAGTGCCAATACAAGTTATATTCTTAGAATAGAAACCAATGTACCAGGAACTTGTATTCTTGAAGAAGCTTGCACTCATTTTTATGGTTTGCCTTGTTCTGTTTTAAGCGCACCAAGTTCTATAACAGGAAATACAAATCCATGTACTGGTACCAGCGAATCTTATACGGTTGGCACGGTTAATGGATCAACTGGTTATACTTGGACTATCAGTGGAGGAAGCATTGCGAGTGGACAGGGGACCAATAACATAACAGTCAATTGGGCTGCTGGAGGAAGTGGAAATGTTTCAGTAACTGCAGACAATGTCTGCGGATCAAGTGCAGCATTTAACCAATCAATTAGTATTGACAATTTGGACAATGTGGCCTTTACTTATCCATCGAGTGTTTGTTCTACAGCTGCCAATCCAAGCCCAAGTAGCTCACCTGCTGCCACTGGTGGAACATGGTCTGTGAACAACGGAGCCACCATCACTTTTGATGGGACACTGGTTCTATCAACCACAAGCCAAGGAACAAGCTATACAATTACCTATACAACCAGCGGAGTATGTGGAAACATGGCCAGTCAAAATATTACGATTCAAAGTTCAGATGATACCGCCTTTACCTATCCTTCGTCAGTTTGCAGTACGGATGCCAATCCAGTTCCATCCAGTATTCCTGCAACCAGCGGAGGCAACTGGTCTGTAAACAATGGAGCAAGTATTCAAGCCAATGGTGCTTTGGTTTTATCCAGTACCAGTATTGGAACAACTTATACAATTACTTATACAACTACTGGAGTTTGTGGAAGCAGTTCTTCTCAAACAATTACAGTTCAAGATTGTGTGCCTGCAAACAGCCCTTGTATTTGCTCGTCGGGCATCAGTTGCGATGGTGGCAGTTCAGATGAAACAACTGTAGTAAATGCATACAGTACAGAAGATCCCAATAACTTAAGTAGCTATTGTTACGATTTAAGTTCCAGTGCCATTCCTGCGGATGATGGTCTTTCTTATGAATTTTGTTATGAATATACACATGCTGGTCCGGGATTAGAATTTGCATTTAATAGTTTGGTTTCACTTCCTGGCGATGCGACTTGTGCTGCAAATTCTGTGATTTCAAGATCGGCATATTTCACCGGAACTTGTGGATCAGTATTGACATCAACTGGAAATACGGTCGGGGGCTGGCCGGTTTACCAAGCTGCAATTGGCCAAGATTTCACTTTGTGTACCACGGTTACAGCTGATCAAATGAATTGCTGTGGGGAGTACTTGGCGGTTTGTACTTATGCTTATCCAATTTGTACTGATCCAGTATTAATGGCTTCTGGAAATGATCCGGGACCTTGTAATGCAATGGATGGTCAAATAGATTTTACCATAGGGAATGTTCCCGACGGAAATTATACAATAACTTATTCCGGTGGCAGTTTTTCCAATGTTAGTTTGGTTAGTGGAATGGCTTCTGTCTCAAACTTGGGATCGGGTACCTTCAATGATTTACAAATCAGTTTGGCAGGATGTGTTTCTGCTTTGGGTGAAAATGTAAGTCTTACAGCAGCTCCAACAGTCGATGGTTGTATTGATATAAATGCATGTAATTTTGATTCAAACGCAAATTGCGATGATGGCACTTGTGTTTATGAAACTGCTTGCGATGGAGATCCTTGTTCGAATGGAGGGGTTTTTACTTGGAATACAAATTCCTGTCAATGTGAATTGACCAGTCCTACTGTTTTGGGCTGTGATGATCCTAGTGCTTGTAATTATGACAATACTGCCAATTGTAACAATGGGGTTTGTGTTTATGAAACTGCATGCGATGGAGATATTTGTAGCAATGGAGGAATTTATACTTGGGATGCTACTACTTGTGATTGTGAATTGACAACAGCTACAGTTTTAGGATGCAATGATCCTGGCGCTTGTAATTTTGACAATACAGCGAACTGTAATGATGCATCTTGTGTTTATGAAATAACTTGCGATGGCAATGCTTGTACCAACGGAGGGATTTTTACTTGGGATGCTACTACTTGTCAATGCGAGTTGACGACGCTTACCATGTTGGGTTGCAATGATCCAAGTGCATGTAACTTTGATGATACAGCAAATTGTAATGATGGTACTTGTGTTTATGAAATAGCTTGCGATGGAAATGTTTGCACCAATGGTGGAGTATACGTTTGGGATACAAATAACTGTCAATGTGAATTGACCACTCCAACTGTTTTTGGTTGCAATGATGCGAGTGCCTGTAATTTTGATTCAAATGCCAACTGTGACAATGGTTCTTGTGTTTATACGTCAGATTGTTTAGGCGTCTGTGGTGGAACCGCCACAGAAGGTTGCATCGATCCAACCGCCTGTAATTTTGATGCGACAGCAGATTGTGATGACGGAACTTGTACTTTTGCTCCTTGCACACCAGGTTGTACAGATCCTTGTGCTGATAATTACGATTCCAATGCCGATGGAGATGATGGTTCTTGTAATACTTACAGTACGCTTTGTAATACTGATTGTACTGTAGGAGATATAGAAGTTTGGGATGCGGCTTCCTGTTCTTGCCTAACGTCTGTAACAACGGTTGATGGTTGTGTTGATCCAGCAGCTTGTAATTTTAACAATACAGCAAATTGTGATGATGGCTCATGCGTATATGAAACTGCTTGCGATATGGATGCTTGTACCAATGGAGGTGTTTATATTTGGAACAGCAGTACTTGTTCATGCGAATTGACTCTGGCTACATTCTCGGGATGCAATGATCCAGCAGCTTGTAATTTTTCAGCCTTTGCCAATTGTGATAATGGTTCATGCATTTATGTAACAGATTGTTTGGGTAGTTGTGGTGGAACAGCAACGGAAGGTTGTACCAATCCAGCCGCTTGTAATTATGATGCTTTGGCAGATTGTAATGACGGGACTTGTATTCTTCCTGATGGTTGTACAGACCCAACTGCCTGTAATTACGATTCGGGTGCGACCTGCGATGATGGTTCTTGCGATTTTACAAGCTGTGCTCCAGGAGGAATCAGCTCGACAGTTTTTGTTGATAGTAACAACAATGGAACTTACGATAATGGCGAGGCCTTGGTGGGAGGAGCTGCCGTCACAATTACTTATTATGGAAATGATGGAATCTTGGGGACAAGTGATGATCAGGTCTTTAATACAGTAACCGGAACAAATGGAAACTTTTTCCAAACAGGATTGGCTGCTGGAAATTACTTTGTTAATGTAGTCGTTCCAGCTCCATATCTATTGGCTTCAGGAAACAATACTGTGAATTTGTCTGCCGCTGTTGCCAACAGCACGATATCGTTTGTCGGTACTGGTGGTTATATTCCAGTTTACGGTCCTGCTGAGCCAAGCGATGATTGTGAAATTAACATCCCAATGATTTCAGGTTGGAACATCATTTCCTCCTATTGTTATCCAATGGACGATGACATGCCGGATGTCTTTACTTTAATTGAAGATACTGTAATACAAGTTAAAAACTTAACGGACGTATATGTTCCTGCTTTAAGTTACAATACATTAGATCCATGGCAAATAGAGCAAGGTTATCAAGTGAAGGTAACCAACAATACCACCTTAAAAATAAATGGCAATGAAGAGGTAGATCCAAACGTCGATCAGATTCCTTTGAATCAAGGATGGAATATTATTGCTTATTGGTTGAAAGGCGGAGATGCTGATCCAGCAGATGTATTTGATGCTTACAGTCCAAATGTCATTCAAGTGAAAAATCTTTATGGTGCTTATGCACCGGCATTTAATTTTAATGGAATGGGTAATATGACCATTACACAGGGCTACCAAGTTAAAATGTCAGCACCGGATGTGTTGATGTACGATCCAGCCGATGGAATTTACATGAGACCGGGAGATGATGAAATTGAAATATTAAAACCAGAACACTTTGTTAGAAGTGGAGCTGTCCATCCGAACAATACAACGGTCATCATCAAATCACCAGATATGGGTACTATGAATTATGGGGATGAAATAGGAGTATTCACTCAAGACGGTTTATTGGTTGGCGCAGGCGTTTATCAAGGCGGTCATATTGGTATGTTGGTTTATGGTGAAGAAAGCGCTTTTTCAAATGTTGAGGCGGACAATGATCAAGAAGGTATACAAACTGGTGAGAACTTTTATTTCCGCTTATGGGATAAACTGGCGGATAAAGAAAATACCATTGATCTTGAAATTCTGGAAGGTCCAGATACTTTTGAGAAAGATGCTTTGACAATTGCTGAATTTAAATTGAGTACTTCTTTGCATGAAATTTCAACTTTGAAAATAACAGCTATGCCAAATCCGGCATCTGATCAGCTCGTCTTTAATTTGAATCTTGAAGAAAAGAAAGAAAACTTGAGCATTCAAATTTACAGCATAGACGGAAAATTGTTGGAGGAATTGGTCAATACAGGTTTATTGCTTCCTGGCCCGCATCAAATTGGATACAATGTCAATCATTTAGCGGATGGAATTTATATGTACAAAGTAATTGCCAATGGAGAAGTTGTCGCAATAGAGAAATTAAGTGTGGCTAGATAACATTGCTAAATACTGCTAATAATTGCCTAAAAAGCGCAGACAGGAATTTCCTGTCTGCGCTTTTTTGTGTGCCATGGAGGTGGTAAGTTTATCAAACAAAACAAAGCCCAACAGCTACTCTGAACCAAATTATTTAAATGTGGCGGGGACATGTTATGAAAGGGATACAGCTTTATCCTAGGAGGTCTGTATATCTTTTTTTTTTGAACAACCTTAGCGATAAGCAAGCTTGGTATAGAGAAGTCAGCAGAGGTCATTGTACTGCCGAGCCGAGCGACGATAAATGTACCAACTCGGAGGACTCACAAAACAGGAAGGACTGAACCTTAAGTATGTCTTTGAACTGTCTTCTGAACTGTCTTCATTTTTGTTCTATGAAATTAAAGAAAATCCTTAAGAATCCTTCCCGAAATCAATAAAGACCTCTTACATTGGCAACTTGTCTATTTGTAAAATATAATTGGGATTGGGACAAAGCACTTTAAATTCTTCAAGCCTAGATTTTGAACAGACCCCTGGAAAGTCTCCTTGGTAATCTCGCATATCAGTGATTAATTGAAAGTGAAGATGTGGAGGCCATTGTCCATTCTCCTCCATGTTCCCCAAGGAGGCAAACTCCGTTCCTTTCGAGAGTTTTTGGCCAACACTTTTGTCCGTCAATGAGGTCCTGCTCAAATGTCCATAAAGTGTGAAGAAGCTGTAGCCCTCCATTTCATGCTCCAAAACAATTGTTGGCCCATAATCCCCCAATCCTTTGTTGTCGGCAAAACTATGGACAATTCCGTCAAGAGGAGCAATCAATGGTGTTCCCGCTTTTAAGGAAACATCAATTCCGAGATGAATGTTTCTAGGTTCTTTTTCTTTTTCAAACAAATCTCGCCCTTCATAAATTATCCTTTCTTCTAAGTAACCTCCAACACCTGCCACAGCATTTTCTCCTTTTAAAAATTGTTGAGCATAATCATAATACTCCTTCGCATTTTTGTAATCAACTGCGCTAAGATCTGCATTGGATTTTGAGCAATCAGAGACTACAGTAGGTATTTTATTCAAATTGAAAGGGAAAACGCTCCCAATTTGCGATTTATTTTTTTTTAGAATTTCTGTAAGAATCATTTGAATAATATATTTTGCATTTTGACAATGAAATTTTTAAGATGTCCTAGAAAAAAGTGTACCGGGCTGGCCTTCCAGGCGCAGCTTGGCCCACAGTGAGCATTTTTGACTGGTCCGACAATTCGGAAGGAGATCAAAAAAATTCGCAGTCCAAATTTGAAGTTATTATTTTAATGTTCCTTAGCATAATTCTTTATATTTTTATGGTCTAGATTTAAATACTAAACTATTTAGATGTTGCCGAGAGTGCTCTTTAAACTTGTTGTACAAATTAGGGAAAACATTTCATTGTCGATCATTTGTTTAATCTAAAATCCGTCTGACGCTTGGGTAAAGTTCGTTCGAGGCTTCAGTAAAATCTGATTTCCAATTTAAGAAAAATATAAAGCATGTCAAATAAAAAAAATAGAAGAGATTTTTTAGAGTTTTTAGGCAAAGGTGTGATAGGAGCATCCTTGATTCCAATGTTGCTGACTGGTTGTAATTCTTCTGCAAAAAAAGCTTTAAGTAAAATTAATACCAGAATAAATCCACTGGCACCAAATGACCAAGATATTTTGGCTTTGGCAGACGGATTGGATTTTAAGCTCTTGATTAAATGGAGAGATCAAATTTCGAAATCAGATAAGTTTGGATTTAACAATGATTATACTGCTTTCACTCCCTTGACCAAAGACAATCCCAATGAAGGTTTATTGTGGGTCAACCACGAATATGTCGATCCTAAATTTGTTTCAGGCTATATCGAAGGTGAAAAAAGCAAGGAGCATGTTGAGAAAGAAATGTACGATGTGGGTGGAAGTATTATTCACATCAAGCGAAACAAGGAGGGGGACTGGGAATTGGTGAAAGATAGTGAAATGAATAGAAGGCTCAACGGTTTTACAATGATTCCATTCAATTGGGACGAACCGATCCGAGGTGCAAAAGCAGGAATGGGAACATTGGGAAATTGTTCTGGTGGAATAACTCCTTGGGGAACAATTCTGACTTGTGAGGAAAATTACGATTCCTTTTATGGCGAAAGAAACGACGAAGATGACAGTTTGATCATAAGCAAATATGATGTGGGTTGGCATGCGCATTACCCAAATCCTCCTGAGCATTATGGTTGGGTAGTAGAAGTCGATCCAAGAACTGGTGAAGCTCAAAAACACATCGCATTGGGAAGATGCGCTCATGAATGTGCCACAATTAAAGAGTTGAAGGATGGCCGCCTTGTGGTTTATACCGGAGACGATGCCAATGACGAATGCTTGTATAAATTTATTTCATCCAAACCAGGCTCCCTTTCGGAAGGCACTTTGTATGTCGCCAATGTTGAAGAAGGGCGCTGGGAATCGCTGGATTATGAAAGCAATGAAGTCCTAAAAGCCAATTTTAAGAACCAGACCGATGTGTTGGTAAGATTGCGTAAATCATCAAAAATGGTTGGCGGAAGCCTATTGGATCGCCCTGAGGATATAGAAATTGATCCAATCAATGGAAATGTGCTGGTTTCTTTGACGAACAATGTTCCAAAGGAAAATTATTTTGGTGCCATCATGAAATTGGAAGAAACCAATGGAGATTATACCTCTTTGACTTTCAAATCGGATACCTATTTGGCCGGTGGAGTAGAGACGGGATTTGCCTGCCCAGACAATATGGCCTTTGATTTGGCAGGAAATTTATGGTTTACTTCGGATATTTCTGGTAGCAAAATGAATGCTGAGCCGTATTTGGAATTTAAAAACAATGGATTGTTTGTCGTTCCAAGAACAGGAGAGCAGGCTGGGCAAGTTATTCAAATGGCTTCTGCACCCACAGATGCGGAGCTAACTGGCCCTTTCTTTTCACCCGATGGAAAAACTTTGTTCCTCAGTGTGCAACACCCAGGAGAAACTTCACCAAGTTTGGATGAATTGACCAGTCATTGGCCCGATGGCGGTAAGGAAATGCCAAAGCCTTCGGTGGTCTGCATTTCTGGAAAACCGCTGGATGTTTTGCAGGGATTGTCCTAATCAATGATCGCAGTAAGGGACCGCTTAGATTCAGAACATTGAAGACTTATTTCGAAAATTGCTAATTTGTAAAATAAACTTGAACTTTTTGCTTGATAATCAATAACTTTGGAGGTGCTAAGCTTACAAGAAATCTAATATTTTATCGTTTCAATTAAGAATATGTAAGAATATGCCTATTTACTGTCCATTTCAAGTTTAGAAACAAGGAATTGAAACGATTTGGAAAATTTGATAAAAGGAAATTTGACTAATAATGAAAAAAACAATAACAACACCGCTTATACTTATCACTCTTTTGTTTAGCAGCCTAGGTTTATTTGCCCAAGCTGAAGGAGAAAAGCTGTCTTTGGACTCTGGAACCATCGAAAATCAATTTGATTATGTGATAAAAGAGTCTAATCCATATCAGGATTATAAAGTGGTCAAAAATGGTTGGCTACAAAAATTAAAGACTCATGTTGCTGACACACTTCAGGAAATCCACCAAGAATTATCAGAAACTCATGGTGTGGTCACTTCTCAAAATTCTGAAATTGATGCTTTGCAGGCAGACCTTAAAAGCATTAATGACAAGCTAAACGAAGTGGAGAATGAAAAAGAAAGCATAAACTTTCTCGGTAATCAGATGAACAAGCAAAGCTACAAAATACTGATGTGGTCCATTATCGGCGCATTATTGTCTACGCTGTTGTTCTTCATATTCAGGTTTTTTAGGAGCAATATGATTACTACAGAAACCAATAAGACCCTTGCAGATACCCAGGCCAGTTTCGAGGAATTCAAGAAGCGTTCGCTAATGAAGGAACAAAAGCTTAAGCGTGAATTGCAAGATGAATTGAACCGCAAAATGTAGAATTTGTTCGTAAAATTGCCTTTCAATGCGGCTCTGCCAACAAATTGGTATTTCATTTCAAAAAAAACACCACCATACAATGAAAAACATCAAAATATTTTTCAGTCTAATTTTTATTTGTTCCATATCTCTTTCTTCAATTGCCCAAATCGAAGAAGGAAAAGTTACTTATAAAATGGAAATGCCGGACCTTGATCCTTCCATGGCCTCTATGTTTGGTGACACCAAATTAACGATGCTTTTTAATGATGAAAATGTCAAAATGGACATGAACATGGGCATGATGCAAACCAATACTTTCATAGACATCGAATCTGGCGAGACCGTTGTACTGATGGACCTTATGGGTCAAAAAATGAAAATTGTTATGGGCCAGGAAGACATGAAGGCTGAACAAATGGATGAAAAAGATTATGAAATTGTCAAGACTGGTGAAATGGAAAAAATTGCGGATTACGAATGTGAGAAGCTGATCATCAAAACAAAGGATATGGATATGACAGTTTTTGTAAGTTATGATATTAAATCCTTCGGAAGCCTAAACAACCAATTTACTAAGCTCGAAGGATTTCCGATGAAATATGAAAGTGTTCAAAGTGGAATGAAATTGTCTATAGAAGCCACTTCTGTTGAGGTAATGAAGATTAGTGATGATGAATTTGTTATTCCGGACGGCTACAAAGAAATGTCGATGGATGAGCTTGAAATGATGGGAAGATAATCCTGGAATTATATTTCATGCTTGAGTTCTAAACAAATCTTACCTTTCCCTGGTCTTATATCAAAAGACCTGTTCAAATTTAAGAGACAAAACAAAACTGCCTAATTTAAGGGAGTATATGAATGATCAATGCTGTCATGTTATAGAACACTTTTTAATTTTACCATCAAATTTGTATCATATAAGGGATTCGTTTGGCAGATCTTATGTAAAAGGTGGTTCATGTGATCTGGTATGCCAGCCCAGTGGAATGCCAGCCCAATGGTATGCC
>CALBCY010000057.1 GCA_937927195.1 uncultured Chitinophagales bacterium | reverse complement strand
GAAAAATTAAATGCTGCAATTGATAAAATTTTACAAAAGTATTAGGAACGATTTAATAAAATTTAATGTTTGATATTTAATGAAGAAGAGTACAAAAACCGGCGTTATAGCTGCATTGCTGGATGAATACCAATATGCCATCAATGACTTGATCAATTGCATTCGAGACATTGCCGATGAACAGCTTTTGGTCATTGCTGATCCTGAAACGAAAAACAAGGATTGTGTTTCTATTCAATCTGTTCTTACACACATCGTCTTTTGTGGAAAGAATTACATCACAATGATTGATATTGACAAGGGGAACACAGAGTCAATTTGGCCGAGGCGGGTAAAATTTGATACGGTAAAAGAATACATAAGCGTGTTGAAAGCCTTGAATGATTATACTGTATCATTTTTGGACAAATTGAATAATAGGGAAATGGCACAGTTTGATCCCTCCAAGAAAATAAAAACCAGCTGGGGACAATTGTATGATTATGAACAATTGATGGAGCATGCGATTGTGCATGTTTATCGGCATCGCAGGCAAATCCAAAGCTTTAAAAAGTTGAGTCAAATAAAAAATAGCAAATAAAGCTTTAGCCAAAAGCTATTTTTCTCAAGGGACTTTCTTGCTCATTTACAAGATTCATGTAGGCATCTATGCTTAAAACCAGTTGCTTACAATCGCCATTCCACATGTTTCGGCCAAGCATGCAGGCCCTTGCAATTTCTTCCCATGTTTCATATTGAATGCTCATTTCAGCAACTGCTTTGTCAATCTGTATCCAGGCTTCCCGTTCGGTAATAAAATCCAATGAATAGGCCAGCCTCGCAAGATAAATCACCCTGCCCATGTCCCAAGCAAGGACATCTATTCTTTGCATGTTTGGATTCAAAGCTCCTTTCTTCTCAATCATTTCACGAGACTCCAAAATGTTCTCAACAAATTTGTAAACATCTTCATCAAATGAATTGGGTAAAGCTTTTGCAGCTACCATCCTTTCATTTTCACTTTCAAAGCTAGTGGCTATATTGAGGCATTCGGGATAGTAAATACTATGCCCATGGTCAAACAATGATTCCACGATTTCATAAAAGGAATCTTTGTCTTGAATGTCCCAACTTTCTTTTAAGATCTCTCTGATAACTGTTTTACTTTGAATTGATTTCAGGTCATTGACATAATCGCGGTCGATAACAGAAAGGAGACTAGCAAAAATTAATTTGCGGTAGTTCTCATCTGAAATTTCACTCTTGTCGTTGAAGACAAATTTTTCATCTACACGCTCTGTTGACTCTGCAATATCAAGTCCTTTAGCCAGCACTTTTTGACCTTTGCGATGGCCCCACAGTCCATATAGAATCAAAACAATAAGCAAAACAACAGGTATTAGGTAATATTGAATGGGGTAAGCAAATATTTCCATCGATTCGTATTTATAATTTCACAAGTGCAAAATAATAAAAACCAACAAACAATTTATATTTTATTAGCATTCATTTACACCTAATACATAAAAACACTTATCACAAGATTGTGAGCAACAATAATTGCTGTTCACAATCTTGTCAAAATCAATAAATAATCACCTTGATGACCTTTTTCTCAAAGCCATACATAAAGGCAAAATAGTATTGCCCCGCTCGGTAAGCCTTCAAGTCCAAGTCTGGAGTAGAATCTTCTCTGTAACTATAGTTGTAAATGCCTTGTAATTGACCAGCACTGTTGTAGATTTCCAGTTTAATTACCTCCAAATCTTCAAAGAAAGAACTGAAATAGATGTCAAATTCACCATCGCTGGGAATTGGTGTTACAATGATGTCCTCACAGATGTTGGTTCCTTCCAAATTAAAAGTACAACCATTGGCATCACTGATTTCGTAAGCATAATCAAACTGCGTAACTATCTGGCTCAAATACTCATTGCCTTCAAATTCAATTCCATTTACTGAATAGGGCATCAAACCGCCAGACAATTCGAAGCTGACAGTGTAGGCAGATTTGTCAGTGTTGCACGCTGTTTCGATATTTGAAACTTCCAATGGTTCCAGTAAATCAAATTGAATCGACTCCGAATAAGCTGGACAAAACTCCGTGGCTGGAATATTGTAGAACATTTCATATTGTCCAGGGCTTAAATCTTCATCGCTGAAAATATTGTTATTTGTTAATCCAGCCCCTGACCATTCACCCAATCCAAGAAATTCATTGGATAGATTTGTGTTCAATGGGAACCACACCCTCTTCTCTTCTTCGAAACAAAAAGTAAATGCTGTTTCACCAAAAATGCTTTCTGGTATATCAAGAACAGCAACGGAAATTATTGCTGGCTCGCTTTCACAATCATTTAGGGTTTGAGTTACATAATACTCCCCAGTCCCAGTAACAGTTATTGAATCAGTTGAGCTTGGCACATCTGACAAATCACTGTTGATGTACCAATTTAAATTGACACCATCCGCATTCAAAACAAATGGTTGACCTTCACAAAAAGTAATGTTGCTTTCTGTAATCGGTGGATCTGGCAAGGCTGTTATTTCAAAATAAAGCGTATCTGTATCAGCGCAGTCTGTTTGACCAGAGGAATAATAAATTTCATTCATTCCAAGAGCAAAATCTGAAGGAATGATTTCATCAATAATGTCCGTCCCATTTGTCCACAAACCATTATTCGAGCTTTCAATTTCACTCAAAACAAAACTGGATAAATTGGAACATAAATCCAAATTGCTAAGCAATATATCCACTTCAGAACTGGCTTCTATTGAAACATTCAGTGTATCTACCTCTCCACATTCGTTGGCGTCTGAACTAAAATAGAATGAATAAGTTTCACCTTCTGACAGAGCAGAAGGGTTGATGGAGGCAATTGTTCCATTTTCATCGGACCAGCTGCCAGCGCCACTCAATTCAAAGTCGCTTAATTCAATTGCAGCCTCAGACGAACAGAATGAGACATCGTATTCGTTCAACTCAACATCTGTATATTCGTAGACCAACATTTCAATGGAATCTATTGCAGAACAATTTCCTTCTCCCTGTATAAAGTAAACAAAATAGGATTGACCAGCCTCTACAGCTGATGGATCAAATGTGTTAATAACACTGCCAGCTTCGTCGTACCAATTTCCATTAGGATCTGAATAAATTTCCAGTAGATCATAAACAGTTTCATCTGAACAAAAAGCCATTTCATCCTCCGGTAAAGAGACCTGTTCTGGAGCAATGACCGTAAATATGTCCCCAAATACAGCGTAACATGCAGCACTGGCTTCTATGTCAGAAAGATTGTCAAATGCATTCAAATCAAGGGTATTGATCTGATAGTTCAATGCCAATAAATTATAATCTCCCGGTTCTAGACCTTCTGTAGTAAATGCACCACCCGCATTGATGGCCACAATTTCACCAACAGGAGCTGAATTGATAACTAGATACGTTTGAATGTAACAGGAATCATCATTAAAACCAATGGCATCAACCACAATTGAATCTCCAGGACAATAAACAGCAAAGGGCAAAACAAAAGCACCTGAAATGGCCATGCAAATAGAATCGGAACTAAATTCACAAGCACCCGGTGGGATTACTATGCAATTCTGTGGCTGATCGATTTCGACAAACAAGGTATCTGTATCAGGGCAATTGGAATCTGAAGCAAAATAAAATTCCAACAAATCGCCACTTGAATAATTTGAGGGATTGAACTCAGTTATTGAATTCATTCCATCTGACCAAGTTCCCAAACCTGACACAACGAAATCATTTAAAACAATGAGGGTATCTTCTGGGCAGAAGAGTAGATTTTCAGAACTTAGTTCTACTTCTTCGTTTGGTGAAATGATCAATTGCATTCCTGCTAGGTCATAACAAAGATCTGGATTGGTAAACAAGCCATTGATATTGGTCAAGGTATCTGGATCGACAGAATTAATTTGGTAATTTATTGCTGAAATGGCCAAAGTATCGGCTGGATATGAACTTATGTCAAATGTTCCATCTGGACTGATCGCCAAGACCATAAGTTCTGGTGGTGGCGTAGTCAATAGATAAGCCAAACCATAACAATCGTCTTCGAAGAATCCGTTGCTTTGAACGGAAAATCCACCTGTCCCAACACAAACCTCCACTGGATTGACCGAGAAGGTTCCCGCAAAGGCGAGACAAGTTGAGTCTTGCGTGAAATTACAAGTGTCCGATGGAATGACTATACAATTCTGAGCCAAATCTATTTCAACAAAGAGTGTATCCGTGTCCGCACAAACAGAAGAACCTGAGCTGTAATAAAACGCTAGGATGGCACCTTCTGGTTCAGCACTTGGATTGAAACTTCCAAGCAAGCTTGTGCCGTCGCTCCAATCTCCAATACCTGATTGAACGAAATCAACCAATTGATAGATGGTATCTTCAGGGCAAACCGTAATATTGTTTGTCGTCAATTCAACCGGAGCAGGAGCTTCGATTGTTATTTCAACAGCAAACAAATCGAAACAAATGCTGTCTTCAGCATAGAGTTCATTGATGCTTGTCAAATCATTTATGTCGAGTGTTGTCACTTGGTAGTTCAAAGCGTACAATACATAATCTCCAGTTGCCAAACCATTCAAGTCCATTTCACCAATTTCATTCACTAACAAAATAGTAGAATCGGCGGTTTGTGTTCCGATCAAATAAGTTTGATTGTAACAAGAATCGGCTAAAAAGTTGCTTGCTGAAATATTTAAAATTGTGTCTGGGCAGAAAGTTGTTTCTGCGAGGTTGAAAGTTCCTGCATCGGCAAGGCAGTCTGATTCCGGAGTTAATTTCAGAATCCAAAAATCGCCAAGACCGTATGAATTACTAATATCACCGTCTTCAGATTCAGTTGCTCCAGCAAGAATAATCTGTCCTTCAGTGGTGATTACAAGGTCATAGGCTTCGTCAAACTGACTTCCACCATAATCTTTTTCCCATATAGTGGCACCTAAAGGATCAATCATTGAGACCCAGACCTCAGTGTTATTAAAATCATCTGGTTTGTATCCAGTAAAAATTACATTTGCATTGTTAAGCTCCACAGCAGCTGTTATTGTTTCTGAATCGTCATAAAATTGAGACCAAACAATTTCACCATTTACTCCAATTTTAATAAGAAATCCATCAATGAAATCCTCTCCAGCTTGAACTGATCCACCAGTCAAAATATACCCATCGGAAAGTTTAAGAATACTTTCAGGGTAATCATAATTATCATTTCCATAATTTTGTGTCCATTCAATGGACCCATTGTCGTCAATTTTCAGAACCCAAAAATCGCTATTGCCATAAATATTATCCACATCATTTCCAATTTCATCTGCCCGAGCAAGAATAAGATAACCACCATCAATTGCCTTCACAATATCAAAACCAATATCCTCCCCTACTGATCCGTAATTTTGTTCCCAGTCTAAATCCCCGGCTGCATCCAATTTCATTAGCCAAACATCTCTTGTGCCATAAAAACTGCCTCCTATATCTCCATCTTCAGATTGGGTGTCGCCTACAATAACATAACCACCATCTGACGTTTCTTTTATAGCTCTGGCAAAATCTGGCTCAGAACCACCATAGGTTTTCTCCCAGATGACATTCCCATCGGCGTCCGTTTTAATTATAAAGCAATCGGCATTATTCATTGTTGATTGCTTATTTCCCACAAGAACAAAATCTCCTGTGCTTGTCTCAATAACATCTAATCCTTGATCAAGCCCAAAATCTCCAAAACTTTTCTCCCAAATAATGTTGGCATCTTCATCTGTTTTGAGCATCCAGATATCATTGTCCCCAAAATTTTCTGAAAGGTCAATGTCATTGGAATAACTTTCGCCCAAGAAAAGTAAATCTCCAGTACTTGTTTCTATTGCTGTCCTTGCATATTCAGAATTTGTACCACCAAAAGATTTCTCCCAAACTAGATTATACTCGTTGCTTAAAAGCAATTCGCAAGGGATGGGAGGATCATCACAAATTGTAGAGAGTGCAATATTTATGGTAAAATTCTCTGTATCGTCACAAACATTCTGTCCTGAAGTATAGATCAGTTCGATTGTTTCACCACCAAAATAAACTGAAGGATCGAAAGTGGTAATATCATCAACAAGATTGTTTTCATAAAACCAATCTCCATCTCCCAATGACACATAATCTTCGAGGTTGATTATTGGATCATCCGGGCAAATTGTGATAGAAGGTTGAGTCAGCGATAGATCTATTTGATCGATGATTACTATTTCAATGGCAAACAAATCGAAACAGATGCTGTCTTCGGCATAGAGTTCGTTGATGGATGAAATTGCATTTACATCTAAGGTTGTTAATTGGTAATTCAAAGCGTAGAGGACATAATCCCCGGCAGTGATTCCAGTCAAATCAATTTCACCCAAATCATTGAACAAAACTATTGTGGAATCGGCTGTCGCTGTTGCAAGCAGATAAGTTTGATTGTAGCAAGGATCGTCGAAGAAGTTTGTTGCTGTAATGTTTAGTGTTGTGTCAGGGCAGAATGTTGTTTCTGCGAGGTCGAAAGTCCCGGCCTCTGCCTGGCAATCAACTCCAAGGTTTAGTTTGAGAATCCAAACATCTTCACCGCCGTTTGATGATGAAATATCTCCATCTGTTGACGCGCTTGTTGCCGCAACATAAACAGAACCATCTGAAGCCGAAGCAATATAGTTAAGCTCATCGGCTCCACTTCCGCCGTAGCTGTACTCTGAGAGGATCTGACCATTTTCATCAATTTGTACCAACCAAATATCAAAACCTCCATTAGGATTGCTAATGTCCCCATCGGCAGAATTTGAGGAACCACCAAACAAGAAATTGCCATTTCCTAGTTGAATTACTGGGCCTCCCCAATCATCATTTGAACCACCGTAGTTTTGCTCCCATTCCAATTCACCATTGGCATCTATCTTAATAAGCCAATAATCTTCATTTCCATAGTTTGTGCTAATGTCTCCATCATCGGAGGAGGTAGTTCCAGAAATCATATAACCACCATCTTCCGTTTTAAGCATGGAGCTAATATCTTCTGCGGCGGATCCACCATAGCGTTTGTCCCAAATAATGCTGCCATTGGAATCCATTTTTACAATCCACCAATCTTGTGAGGTTCCAGGTTCGCTTACATCGAAATCCTCTGAGGCAACAAGGCCTACCATGACCAAATCTCCGTTTTCCTCTTCAAAGACATCTTTACCAGAATCTATTGCACTTCCACCAAAGTTTTGCTCCCAAAGCAAAGCGCCATCTGGATCAATTTTTACCAACCAGATATCACTTGTAAATATTGGATTTCCGTAATTGTTTCCCACATCTCCGTTGCCTGAGAAGGTGGTTCCTTGGACAACATAATTTCCATCTGAGGTCTGAATTATTCTTCCAGGACTATCAGCGGATGTTCCACCATAAGTATTTTCCCAAAGAATATTCCCTGAATTGTCCAAATTCAAAATCCAGAAATCAGATAAACCCCCATTTAGATTTGAAATATCAAAGTCATTTGATCTGGTAATTCCACTCATCATAAAAGTTCCATCCTGATTCTCAACAAAACTACTGGCACTTTCAAATTGAGAGCCACCATAGTGATTGTTAAACTCCTGATTTCCATTTTCATCCAATTTCATGAACCAAATATCCGTTTCACCATAATTAGTATCGAAATCAATATCTGAAGAGAAACTGTTTATTGTTACATAAACCCCATTGTCATCGGTTGCCATGCAGAACATTGAATTATCCAGCAGACTGCCTCCGAAGTTTTGTGACCATTCAATCTGAAGCTCATCCCCCAATGCCAAGGGACAAGGATCAATATTATCACAAAGAGCCAATGGAATTATTTCTATTGTGAAATTTTCTGTATCGTCGCAAGCAGAACTTCCAGAAGTATAAATCAAATTGATCATTTCACCACCGACAAAAGTTGATGGATCGAAAGTCGTTATATCAACAGTAAGATCATTTTCATTGTACCAAGCTCCAATGCCCATTGCGACATAGTCTTCGAGATTCACAATTGGATCATCTGGGCACAATGAAATAAAATTCTGTGTCAAGGACAAATCTATTTGATCGAGGATGCTTATTTCAACAGCAAACAAATCGAAGCAAATGCTGTCGTCGGCGTATAGGTCGTTGATGGATGAAATTGTATTTACATCTAATGTAGTCACTTGGTAGTTCAAGGCGTAAAGAACATAATCTCCTGGAGCGATCCCCGTTAAATCCATTTCACCCATTTCATTAATGACTAAAATGGTAGAATCTGCAGTTGCGGTTCCAAGCAAGTACGTTTGGTTGTAGCAAGGATCGTCGAGGAAGTTTGTAGATAAAATGTTTAGCGTTGTGTCTGGGCAGACGGTTGATTCTGCGAGGGTGAAAGTTCCTGCGTCTGCGAGGCAGTCGGCTTTTTTCAATTTAATGATCCATAAATCCTTGTTCCCAAACCCTTCAAAGCTGTA
>CALBCY010000056.1 GCA_937927195.1 uncultured Chitinophagales bacterium | reverse complement strand
TTTCTAAAATTCAAGCACTCCATGATTGTTTCCTTGATTGAAAAGAAAACTCTTGGTTTCAGTTCCGCATTTTACATGAACAATATTGGTTTGTGACGCTTTCCAATCAATTAACAAATTGTTCCGGACTTTTATTTCTTTAAATACGGGAATATTTTCTGCTTCCAAATAATACCAAACCACATCCTGTTCAACTTCCTTCCCGATCGCAACAAGCTCAATTGGATTTCCATCTGTTTCGACATCAAAACTTTGCAATACCAGTTTTTGAATGTAATCATCCGCCTGAGGACTTTCTTTGTCTTGCCCGAGGTATAACTTTTCGGTTCCTTGTTCTTGAATGGCGTTTTCTAAATCATCGGCAAAGATCTTCATCGTGATCTGGAGGTTGCCAGTTTCTTCCTTATAAACAATTTCAGTCGTTGAAACATAGAATTCATGACTGAAGAAAATACCCAGAATTAATAGTAATTGATAAACCATACACAAAGCTATGTTTTATTGTTGAAAATCAAGACAATAAATTAATCCAAGACCGAAGATTTCGACCAATTTGATTGTTATTAAAAGTTAAAAAGTACTTGCATTTTCTTTTTGCGGCATTATATAAGTGAAGACGCTTGAGAAGACGGCTAATAGCCATCACTTGAATAAAGTCAAATGACGGCTCTCGAATGCAAATAATGGCTTTTATGTATCTAGCAATGTCTCTAGCAATTTCTCTGGCAATTAACAAACAAACCAAAGCAGCATTTAGCAATCGAATGGGGTCATTAAGGAAAGAGCCATTGCAGACATTCGAATTTTTTATTATAAAACAAATTGAATATCAAGTCGAAATCTATTTATTGAAAAAAGCAAATTTATTTTATCATTTGAGAAATTATAGACATCCAATTGGCCTGCACTATGACCGTTCAAAAGAAATTAAAACATTCTTTCATTTTGCACAACTATTCGGCGTCTAATTGCGTATTCCTTCAACATGCATTTTAAACAATGCTATTGAAGTATTTGTCAAACGTCCCATGGTGGGAACTTATGACCATTCTTGCAAAAAAATCTTAATTAGGAATTAATTCTTATTGCAAAGCGGTGACTTTTAAAAAGTAATAGATCAAAAGCCCGATCGTTAGAATTAATGAACAGCGAGGAATAAATTTTAACTTTTATTTATACTTATTTTTTAGACAAAACGAACTAAAATGACTTTTACAAAGTTATATACTGGAAAACAATTTATTAACAATTTCAAAATTCACCCCATGAAAAAGAAATTTTCATTTTTGATCCTGTTGCTAACCACTATTTTATCTGTTAGCAACATCAATGCCCAAGTCAAAATCGGATTAAAGGGCGGTTACCTACTTTCACAAACTGAATTCTTGTTTGAGAAATCTAACGGAAAAACATCGAGCTCAGAGGTTGACATTCAATCTGTTAACTCATTTCATGCTACGATTCCAATTGAAATCCCTGTAAGTAAAGTTTACTCGATTCAACCAGAATTTTCTTTTAAGAAGATTGGTAATCAGTACGATAAAGATTATGAGTTCTTTAACCACAACATTAGCTATGTAGGCTTGGGTTTAATGAACAAATTTACACTGCCATCTAAAGGAATGCAGCCATATTTTGTCGGTGGAGTTCAAGTGAACAAAGCTGTAAATGTGCACTCGTTCGGAAGGATGAAAGTTGATGGTGCTAGCTACCATACAATGGTAAACGAAAACATCAATGCAGAGGATGTTAACTTAAAAACTTGGGATGCAAATCTAAGACTTGGATTTGGACTTATGAAAAATGTTGGCTCAACGGATTTGTTGTTCGAAGCAAATTACGATAGAGGTCTAATGGACATCGATTCAAGAGCAGATGTTGTTGCTAAAACTGGCAATGCTTTTTCTCTTCAAATCGGAATCATGAGAAGCTTCTAAAAAGCATAAAAATTACGAAAGTAAATTTATAATGTGAATAAAAGGGAGAATGGCTTAGGCTGTTCTCCTTTTTTATTTTTTGTCTTTACTTTGTCTTGGCTTTGTCTTGAATTTAGACTTCTGTTGAGATCGTAAAAAAAACTAACAACGAAATCTTAACATCCAACGCCATTTATTGCATTACATTAAACACTCTTGCATCTTCCAGCTCGAACGCCAATTCAAGAAGTGTTTTTTCAGTCCCTATTGCACCAGCAAATTGAACGCCTAAAGGCAAGCCATTTTTACAAACACTGATTGGCAAGGAAATAGCTGGTCCACCAGAAACATTTTGAATAAAGGTGAAATTGATCAAAGCATTTAGCTTGTCAATAAAAGATGGGAAATCAGTTTCATGTCCAAGGTAACCGAGCTTTGGTACAGGATGAGATAAAACTGGACTTAAAAGAACATCATAGTCTTCAAACATGCTTTCGTATGTTGTCTGAAATGCTTTCAATCTTCGAAAAGCTTTAGGCGCACTCAATTTCATTTTAGCAAAAATTGTCGCTGACTCCAAAGTGTATTTTTCAAGTAAAGAGTTATTAAATGCCGGATCGTAAGTAAACCTTCCAAACCGTATAATGCAATAGCTGAGAAATGAGAAGTACATAAAAAAGTCTAGCTTCACCTGTGAACCATATGGGTTCTCAATCAATTCCACTTCATGCCCCAAACTTTCACAAATTTTACCAGCTCTTTCAACAGCCTCCACTGTTTCAGGATGACTGTACATTCCCGCTCCATTTTTATAGAACATACCGATCTTCAATCGCTTTTTGCTGGATTTTTTAACCAAACCAATTTCAGGAAGCTTTTTCGGGCGATAGTGTTTTTCAATTTCAGCAAAATAATTTGCCGTATCTCTTACACTTCGGCTGACTATTCCATGCGTAACCACATCAACTGGCAGCTTGGCTGTAGAAGAGTCGATGTGACGTCCACGGCTTGGTTTTAAACCAATCAATCCACAACAAGATGCTGGAATTCGAATTGAACCTCCTCCGTCCATAGCATGTGCAAACGGAAGCGCCCCGCTTGCTACGAGTGCCGCAGCCCCACCAGAAGAGCCTCCAGTGGAATAATCTCTGTTCCAAGGATTGGCTGTAGAATCATGCAAAGCCGTTTCCACTGTTGGAAGTAAACCAAATTCAGAAGTAGAACTTTTACCCAAATTGATCATTCCAGTGGAAAATATCTGATCGACGACCTTGTCGTTTTTTCTAGCCTTTCTATTGGGTAAGCCTTGAGATCCATGAAAGGTCGGCAAGCCTTTGACATAAACCAAATCCTTTATGATGCCTGGCACACCAGAAAAACAACCCGGACGAGGCTTTAAAGAGTGCTTTCGCGCCGTTTTAAAGCTTTTGACGACAATTGCATTCATTATTGGCTCAACTCGTTCAATTCGCTTTATGGCTGCTTCCACCAATTCTTTCGATTGTGCTTTACCTGTACTGATCATTTCTGCCAATGCAGTAGCATCGTGCTTTCCTAATATGTCTGATTTAAAAGTATTGATCTGTTTTCCTAACTGCTTGCCTTTTAAAATTTCTGGTTTCATTGTTTGTACTTATTAAGAATTTGGCTAATCAGAAGAATCGTCTTCATCATAATCGAGAAATTCATCCACCTCCTCATCCGTCTGCAATTCATCGATTTTACGTCTGTCTTTTTTAGTTGGACGACCCGTTCCTCTTTTCCGAACTGGAAAATCAAAAAAGACAGAATCATTTTTACCAAAAATTGGTTTTGGCGGTGCTGGTGGTGATTGGTCGATGAAGCACTCCGCGGCCAAGGTTGCGGAAACTCTTTTTTCGATCAGTTTTTCCACTTTGTAAATTATGGTAAGCGGACCTTTTCGAATACTTACGACCTCACCAACACCAAGTTTCCTAGAAGCTTTTATTCGCTCATCTTTGATTTTGACCCTTCCAGAATTACAGGCATTCGTTGCCAAGGTCCGTGTTTTATAAACCCGAACGGCCCAAAGCCATTTATCTATTCTTAATTTTTCCAAAATATGATTGTACTATTTTATATAAGACCAAAAATATACGACAAGTTTCTGAATATTCAGCCTTGTCAACGCCGACAGGGCCTCGCCCCCCTCTCCTCTTTTCTCTTTTCTCTTTTCTCTTTTCTCTTTTCTCTTTTCTCTTTAACTCAATTTCACGCTCAATGATTCATCCTTAATGATTTCCTCCTTTTTATTTACGCTCAAACTCACAGCTTCCTTTTTATACTCTCTTACGATCAAACGTGTTCCCTTGTCATAGTTGACATAACTCCATGCCCAATTCATAAACACAATCAATCGATTTCTAAAATCAACCAACAACATCAAATGAACAAACATCCAAGTGATCCAAGCGAATATTCCTCCAAACTGGATAAAACTTAAATCCACAACTGCCAAATTTCTGCCAATCGTGGCCATTGTTCCTTTGTCACTGTATTTAAAAGGCTGCATTTCTTTACCAGCGCTTATTCTATTGAAATTTTTACCCAATTGTTTTCCTTGCTGTTCGGCAACCGAGGCCAACATCGCATGTCCTCTGGGCGTATTTGCTGTTTCAACAGAAGACACATCCCCAATTGCATAGACATTTTCCAGTCCTGCAATTTTATTAAACTCATCTACCACAATTCGGTTGCTGTGGTTTAATTCAACATTGAGCCCTTTGGTAGGTGCACCTTTTACTCCTGCTGCCCAAATCAAAGTTTTGGATTGGAAATCATTCTTATTCGTTGTGATCAAATGTCCATCATAATCTTTCACCATGGTGTCTAACCAGATATTGACTCCCATTTTACGAAGAAAAACTTCTGACTTAGAAGAAGCCTTTTCACTCATATTTCCCAATACTTTACCCGAAGCTTCAATCAAGTGAATTTCCATTCGACGAATGTCCAATTCAGGATAATCATTGGGCAGTACGTACTTCTTTAACTCCGCCAAGGCACCAGCCAATTCCACGCCCGTTGCTCCTGCACCCACAATGACAAAATTCATTAGGCTTTCACGTTCCGCTAAATCTTTCGTATTGAGCGCTTTTTCAAAGTTCTGTAAAATAAGACTTCGCAGATTCAATGCCTCCACCAAAGATTTCATCGGCATAGAATTCTGTTCGATGTTCTCATTGCCAAAATAATTGGTTGCTGCGCCCGTCGCAATAACGAGATGGTCATAATCAATATCGCCTATGGAAGTATGGACAGTCTTAGAATCAGTATCAACGTTTTTCACTTCGGTCATTCTGAAATGAAAATTCTTCTTCCCTTTGAATACTTTCCTGATAGGGTAAATAATGGAATCTGGTTCAACTCCTGCACTAGCAACCTGATACATCAGAGGCTGAAATGTGTGGTAATTATTCTTATCAAGCAGAACTACTTGATGGTTTTTGGTATTGATTTTTTTGCACAATTTCAATCCCGCAAAGCCACAACCGATTACAACAATTCGAGGCAAATCAATCTTAGGTACATTCATTTCATTGTTTTAGTGAAATACATACTTAGTATATACTAATTATATACTTATTGAACGTAAAAATGGGGGGAAATTGTTCCATTTGGAATAGTCATAGGCTAACTATTTCATACAGATGAATTCTAATTCCATTTTATTAACTGAAAAAAGAATTTCATTCAGGAATTTCACTCTAAAATTTCACTCTAAATTCATTGGTGGAAAGTAAAAGGAAAGGCCAAGAAGATAGACTGCACACTTAAACAGTATTCATCAAAAAAAAACAATTTGGAAAATGTTAACTACTCTTTTCCATCAATCGTTCCAATTCTTTTTTTA
This sequence comes from uncultured Chitinophagales bacterium, assembly GCA_937927195.1. Lineage (GTDB taxonomy): Bacteria > Bacteroidota > Bacteroidia > Chitinophagales > UBA2359 > JAHDGP01. Next base: position 19,614 of record CALBCY010000056.1, on the reverse strand, counting down.
GCCAAGTATTAATCGAAAAATCTTTTAACTCAATGCACAAACCTTCGTATTTGGTTATGTCCTCTTTCAAAGACAAAAGTTTCTTTTTTCTTTTTGCAGAAAATAAGTTAGTCGCTTGAAGTAATTTTTTAAAGGCATAAGCCATATAGGTATATTCTTTTCCTATGGGAGGGTGATTGATCACTCGGTTGTAAAAGGAAGTGACTGTGTTCTCAAAAAGGAGTTGATTCTTTGTTTGATAATAATAAATAATGTAGCACAATTGAAAACTATGGTATTCACTTTGAGGCCTTTTGTGAATATCAATGTGTAATTCCTTATACGCCTGTTCATTTTCTCCCAATTCTAAGTAAGACAAGACCAAGAAAAACTCCATCCGATATCTTGTTCTGGGATTCTTTTTAATGGCTCTGTAGTTCTTTAAAATGGTTTCTATAACTTTCTCAAAATTTCCATTTTTAAAAAGATTGGAAACATAATTAAAGACAATGTCTAATCGCGGTTTTCGATGCTTTTTCTTGTAAGTAGCAAAGATAATGGTATAATACTCATCCGCTTTTTCATAATCGGCAATAAAAAAATGCTCGAGTGCAATTGCACCTAATAAAGGAAAAATCTCATCTTCTATCTCTGGACGATTAATTACAACAATTGGGTATAATTCAATCAGCTCTTTAAGAACCACAATCTTTTCCCTCCCATCCAAAATATAGGATTCACCGCGCAATGTAAAATATCGCAAAATTTCTTCTTCTTCAGAAATCTGTTTTAAATCAATGGTTTCAAGGCAAGAAGAAAAGACAAATGAAGGATCAATGGCTTTTATCACTCGTTCAGCATATTTTTTTTTGACTTCCAATTTTCTAAGCTCCTCTGTAATTGTCATTTTTTTATAGCCAATTACTTTTTCTGCTAGTCGATTTAAATCCTTGTACTTATTGACGGATATTTCACTGTATTCATTCAAATAATCATAATAAAGATTCCCTATTTTGGTCAAGCCTTCATAGTTTCTCTTTTTTTGTTGTTCCCTTTCAATTGCTCGCCATTCTTTTTCAAAAAAGGCAAAATTCTTGGTTTGTAAAATTCGATTCAACCAAAGAACCTCGTTTTCCTCTAAATATTTTTTCTGCTCAATCCGCAAATAATCAACCACTGCATTCTTCATAATAGCATTCAATTGCCGAAGGTCGTTTCTCAATCGATGGTCTTTTTTATCTTGATAATTCTCCCCGTAAACAGCCCTATAAAGCTTCTTTTTATCCAACAATTGCCCTTTTTCAAGTTTTTTTTGGATAAATAAAAAGATTTTCAACCCTTTATTTATAGATGATTTCCCCAACACATCTAAGACAAATTGTGATTCCTTTGCTGATAGAAATGCTATTATACTAATGGTTTTCAAGCACTTAAAGTTTTATTATAAAAATAAATATATCAATAGATGTATACACAAATATAAAAAAACAAGTTGTTTTCCCTCAGACCTTACTATACATTTGCTAAATAAATATATAAATCCTGAACAAATTAAAACACCCGAACAATGCAATTAATTTCTCCCCTTTCTTCTAGTTATCGGACAATTTCAGGGATTTTTCCAAAGAGCGAGGATTGGGGTTTTATACTATTTAAAATATGCGCCACTCCTATCGGAGTTAATTTATCTAACATTTTATAAAACATTAGCTATGAAGAAAAGAAAATTATTTCCTCCATTCCCAATTGCCACATTTGTCCTATTTTCAATGGTGGCATTTATTGGATGCAGTCCAGAAGAGGTACTCGAAACAAATGGTCCCACCGAATTGGCATGTACTATTGATTCGGATCAAATCCTAAAAAACGATCCAAACGCAGCGGTAGATTACATTGTCAATTGCCTTGTTTCCATCAATGCCGAATTGACCATTGAGGCCGGAACAGTTATTGAATTTGCCAGCGAAACAGGGATGGTCCTTACTGAAAACCTTGATGCCATTCTAATATCTGAAGGCACCTCAGCCAATCCTGTCATTCTAAGAGGATTGACCGATGACGTTGGACTTTGGAAAGGACTGGATATTCAAGGCACGCACGTAAGAAATGAATTGCTTAACACCCACATTTCAAATGCAGGTAGCAGTTCTTTTAATGGCGAGGACGTTCAATCTTCCATTAAGGTATATACAGGCAAAATTAAAATTAGAAATTGTGTAATTGAAAAAAGTGGTGGAGTAGGAATTTATGTTCATTCCTGGAGCGAAGAAGATGCAATTGATGGTTTCGCAAGCAATACCATCCGAACCTGTGAAAAGTATCCAATAGAAATGTCTGTTTACCATGTTTCTTCCTTGGATCAAAATTCTATTTTCCAAGGCAACACCATCAACAAGATTTCCATCCTCCCTGGCGGAAGCTTGGTTGGCGATCATACTTGGGTCAACCCAGGCATTCCGTTACTTGTTGACAATAATGTTTATGTAGGCCACGCGGCAGACGCAGCATCCCTCACCATCAAAGAAGGAACCGAATTACAATTCCGAAACGACAAATCCCTCAGAGTCACTGCTACTGGCTATTTAAACGTTCAGGGAACGGCCTCTAATCCCGTAAAAATGATTGGAGAAACGTCAGCGGCCGGTGCTTGGAAAGGCATTTACGTCCTTTCCAACGATGTACGAAACAGTATTGACCACACCATTCTATCTCATGGCGGAAGCTCTCCCCATGATGGCAGCAGCATCAAAACTTTAGTGCGTTTAGGAAACGTCGGAACTTGCTGCAGCAATGCCAAACTCAGTATTTCAAATTCCACGCTCTCCCATTCCGATTGCCTCTTTAGCTTGTATTATGATGAAGTTAGCCTAACAGCATTAAATGTTACAAAAGAGAGCTTTCTAACAGAATACTGCGAATAAACAAGATTCTTTTCTTTGATTAAATCGGGCGTAAGGTATCAATCACTTTGCGCCCTTTTTTTTGTACCATTGTTTAGAAAAAACCACTTTATCCAATCAGGCTATTTTTTTATGTTTCAGGGTTCATGTTTCATTGTTTATGTTTCATTGTTTATGTTTCTATTTAAACAGTCGTTTTGCTAGAAGGGAATAATTTAGGAAAATAGCCAAGGAAGAATATCGCGATCGTCTTCCTGCTTGAGGTGGAGCACCGATACCAAAATTTCGATAAATAGCATCGTAGGGATTAAAAAAATCGCCCTTTAAATTACTTGAAAAAGCATAGTCTACTCCAGCAGAAAACTCAAAGGATTTTATATTGAAATGCCCTCCTATTGAAAAGTGCATCACATCCCAAGAGAACTTATATAAATTGCGATCAATTCTTTGCAAAAAGTATTCTTGATTTCCTCTCGCACTGTTAAAATCTGTTCTAAATCCAGAAAGAAAAGTTACCGTCTCTGAAAGTTGATTTTCATAAGCAATGGCCACATTAATTATATCGTCGGAAGAATCGTACAGAGCAAGCCCATTTTCTGGGTTAGAACCACGAAACAGTTGATAGCGACTCACTTCCGTAAAGTATTCAGTTGAGAAATAAAATTTTTGACCTTTTTGAAATGAATACACGCCCCCAAACCCAAATATCGTAGGCGTACGATATTCTGTTTCTAATTTATTTTCCCATCCGCTTTCTTGATAATCATCGAATTCTCCATAACTTTTAATTTCGTTGTATTGGTAAGCTCCTTTAGAATAAATAGCACCATATTTAGGAGTCGTCAAAGTCAATCCGAGAGAAATATTAGCCTTTTTATAAACCAAACCAAATTTAGTCAGGAATGAAGAATTGTTGTATTTTAATTCCTGCAAAAAACTATTGTAACTAAGCGTTTGATTCAAATTAGTATTATTCAAAAGTTTACCATCTATAAAATAAAATTGATTGTGTCCCCTTATGCTGAAATTTTGAGTAAGACCCATTCTGAAATTTTTATTCACCTCAAAACTCAGACCAAGGGAAAGCCAAGTTTCTTTAATTTTATTTCTATAATTGGCGGAGCCTACAAACATCTGATCGTTTTCTAGGGCTTCTTCGAAACGGGAGGCGAGATCAAAATTTACATCTATTCTAGTAAACAGTCCAAAGGCCATTTTGAGCTTCTCATCATTGAAAGGGCTAAAGTCTATTTCCAACATATTGGGGAGTAAATTCACATTTCTAAATTCCCGATTGTTGAATTGTGGAGAATTGGATTCAACTTTTGAAACCGAGGGAGAAAACAAACTCATAGAAATTCCTCCATCCTCCTCCTTGCCGATAGCTGCTGGATTGTAATAAAGAGCACTTCCATCATCCACTCCACCAATAACTGCCCCATTTAATATCTGGGCTTTGGTTCCGTAATTTAAACTCCAATAGTTGGCATCGAGTTGAGCTTGAGCCAATGTTGTAAATAAAGAAAAATAGATACAACAAATCAACATTGCTTTGTAACCGACAAAAGAGGGAATGGCGTTGGTTCCTTTTGGTGATAACACCAAAAGAAAGCGTGACAAAACCAAAAGAGAGCTTGACAACACCAAAAGAAAGCGTGATAAAACCAAAAGAGAGCTTGACAACGACAAAAGGAAGCTTGACAACAACAAACTAAAGCTTGACAACAACAAACGAAAGTGTGATAGCAACAAACGAAAGCGTTGCAAAACCAAACGAAAAACTGACAACAAAAGGTGCAAGGCCGATGGCTCAATACCATTTGCCTTCCGCAACCATTTGTATTTTTCCTCCAATATTGATTTCAAAATTTTCTTCATCGATCTTTTTGCCTTTGTGCAACAACAAAGAAGGGCGATTCATTTCATAGCCCTGCTCTACAGAAACAGAAATTTCATTCTTATTAAAATAGTTGTTTTTCAAAAACCAGGAAAGAAGACAACCATTTGCACTACCTGTCGCTGCATCTTCTACAACTCCATACTCCTCAGCGAACATTCTGCAATTGATGTCATTGGATGAATGGTAAGTTTCAGGCGAAAACACCAAAACAGCTCTTGCGGCATTTTCATTGTTGGTAAAATGCGATTGAAAGCGTTTTAAATCCACCGAAGCTCTTTTGACCGCATCCAAATTTTTCAAAGGCACTATCATAAATGGCAAGCCTGTTGAGACATCTGTAATTGGATAATTCTCGTCAAAATCATCTGAGTTCAAATCTAATAAATCTTTGGTATATTTTATGTCGTAATTGTTGCCAAATTTGGGATTATTTTGCCTCATCCAATAATAACCTTCAATTGGCTCCACAGGAATCTGCCCAGCTTTTAAATTAAGCATGATTTTTTTTGCCGAATTATTCTCAAAAACATGGTTAATAACAAATGCTGTACCAATGGTTGGATGCCCTGCGAAAGGAACTTCCTCCGCAGGAGTAAAGATTCGAACATCATAACCTCCATTTACTTTTTCTTTTGAAAGAATGAAAGTGGTTTCTGCATAGTTGATCTCCAAAGCAATTTGTTGCATTTCCTTTTCATCCAAATTTCCAGCATCCGTAAAAACAGCCAATTGGTTTCCGGCATATTTTTGTTCAGCAAAAACATCAACTATAAAGTAAGGTAGGTTTCTCATGTCTTTGGGTTTCGTTTATTTCTAAATTTTATTAAAAAAAGATAACATAAGCTCGCTAGCAATTTCATTTGTATCACAAAAGTAACTTTCTATTGTTCTAAGCCTTGAATCTAAACAATTTGAGCATCACAACTGCAATACAGCTGTGTTCAATTTCAACATAAAAACTGCAAACTAAGTTCGACAAGTGATAGATTGGCTGTAACAGTCTTTTTTTTAAATGTCGGACACCCTTGTAAATCTAAAAATATTTATTTTGAATTATTCGATTACTTTAAGCCAAGTACTTAACTTAGGGATGAAGAATAAATATATTACCCATGAAAGCATTTTTCCTCATTCTGAAATTATTGCTGCTTGTTGCATTGATTGTTGCCTTAATCCTAGGTGGCTTGATTTTATATGCAACACTCACTGATTTCAGGCCAGATGATCAATTGGAAATGGAATTGGTCGGACAAAGTACTAAAAAGCTCGAATCGGATAGTCTTTCTTTCTTGATATGGAACATAGGGTACTGTGGACTGGGTGCAGAAGTAGATTTTTTCTATGATGGTGGTAAAAATGTTATAACTCCTAAAAATCTTGTAGAGAAGAACTTCGATGGCGTCAAAAAAACATTGGGCAACTATAAAAACACTGACTTCATTTTATTACAAGAAGTCGATATGGAATCCAAAAGGAGTCATTATCTGAATCAAGAAGCTGGTCTAGATGATTTGTTCACAAATATGTCTTATGCCCATGGAATCAACTATGATGTGAAGTTTATTCCCATTCCATTCACAGAGCCGATGGGAAAAGTCAAAAGTGGTTTGGTAAGTCTTTCACCTTATGGCAGTACAGAAAATACGCGCTATCAATTCCCAGGAAATTTCAAATGGCCTAAAAGCTTGTTCTTTTTAGATCGCTGCTTCTTACTACAACGCTTTCCAGTTAAAAATGGCAAAGATTTAATCGTAATCAACACGCACAATTCTGCTTATGATGATGGAAGTTTGAAAAAACGACAAATGAAATATATGAAAGACATTCTTTTGGCGGAATATGAAAAAGGAAATTACATTGTGGTTGGTGGAGACTGGAATCAAACAGCTCCTGGATACGACAATCTAAAATTTGCTAAAAAAGGAGGACAGGAGCCAATCGATCAAATTGCCATTGATTTTGACTATATGCCAAAAGGATGGATTTGGGCTTATGACCCAGACACACCAACAAATAGAAAAACCAGTGAACCGTATGACAAAAGCCGAACTTTCAGAACGGTTATTGATTTTTACCTTATTTCACCAAATGTAAAATTGAATAAAGTAAAAGGTGTTGATGTTGATTTTCAATATTCAGACCACCAAGCAGTTTACATGGAAGTGGTCTTGGATTAATTTGGTTTTGGATTTTAGGTTTGGTTTGGATTGGTTTGGAATAGAAGCCAATATTATTGACCTAATCTATTTTTTCTATTTTCTCAACAAGTGCGAAGTCCCACAAGCATAGGCCAAGCAACTCTATGGGCGATCAAAAAACCAAGACCGAATTTTACGTTCCAGTTGCCTTCAATGTTGATTCACCTTTGGGAGTAGTTGGCTTTTCTTTTTTATTGAATACTCTACTAATCCAATTCGGCAAAACTACGACGCCCAAAATAAGATATGGATAATAGGTTAATAATCGCCATAAACCAGCAATTAGAATTCCCAGCCCAGCATCACCAATAAAGTCCATATAGAAGCCTTCGAAAGCAAACTCGGCTACTCCTGATCCTCCAGGGGTCGGAGTTAGGAACAAAATTAAATACAAAGACAATTGTCTGCCATAGAGCAATAGATAATCGTTGACTTGAACGAATGCTGTAACTAAGAAAACAACAACCAAGAATCTAGAAGTCCAGGCTATTCCAGTTGCAAAAAAGCCCTTCGCCCAAAACAGCCATCCTTGTTTTCTTATTTCAACTGATGCCAACTTAAATTCATCTCCAAATGCATTGGCTTTTTCATTCCATCGCTTCAATACCGGAAGTCTGGTAATTTTATCCAATAACCATTTTACAGGCTGAGGGTTTATGAATAGGCCATAGGCAAAGAAACTGGTATAGGTGATCATCATGATATAAGCGCCTAAAAAAGCGTAAACCCAACCTCCTGCTTCCATTAGCGAAAGACCACTTCCGACACCAAGATTTGGCGATATTAATAGATTGCCATAATAAATCCATAAGGAGCTAATTGTGCCTAGAAAGAAAATACTGTCTAAAAAAACAGTCCCAAATATTATTGCTGTGGCTTTCGCTAGCTTGATGCCATCTTTGGTCAACAAATACAATCCAGCTGCTGTCCCACCAACCATGGAAGGCGTAGCTGCTGAGCTGAACTCCCATAAGGTTACAATTTCAAATGCCTGCCTTTTGTTTAATTCGTACTTGGCCAAAACTCTAATCCTCCACATATTGGCGAAAACCCTGACGCAGGTTAAAAGGATTGCACAAGTAATACAAATAGCCGTTGTAAGCCTCCATTCTATTCTGGCAAAACTTTCCGCATCAAACTCTCTGTACATCAAATAACCGACTGCACCTAAGCCCAATAAAATTGGTAAGATTATTTTCCTTGGATTGAAATTATTAATTTGCCCTGATTCCTCGCTCATCTAAACTTATGTCTTCGTATTTTAATAGTACAAGTATTTTTTTAATATAAAAGTTCGGCCTTTTGAGAAAGATTAATTGTTATTAATAGCCAAAAGACTATTTAACAAACTCCAATTACTGAAATTTATTACACACAAATAATGCCACAAGAAGACATCTATATTAAAAATGAATTTTTCTCTAAAATGAAATTTAATTGATCCAATAGATTTAAAAACAAATCCATAATCAGATCAAAACAAGATCAGTGAAGAAGCAAACAAAAATCGATTAAAATTACCCATCATTGGGTATTGTAAAATACTGAGTAATATACTGAAATTTATAACTCGGTTGGCTCAATTCCTTCGATGATGAACTTATTATTTTCATCCAATAGCTTACCGTACTTATCCCCCCTTTCAATCCATACAGAGTTTACTCCATTACCAAGACGCAAATTAAACATCTGAAGTTGTACGAGTTCAAGTAAAGCTAACAATCTAAATATGGCTTCCATCTTTTCTCGACAAGATTCGAAGATTTCCTCAAAGCCATATTCACGATCGACAGAGCAAAGATTTTTCAAACTTCCCCTTTGTCCCGCCAATGTATAAGGATATACGACTACCCTATGTTCAATTTTTTCGTTTTTACCTCGATTTTCCATTCTCTGCATTACTCTATTGAAAACTTTGAGCAGTTTGTACAGATTAAGTGCTTCCAAATCCATTTCGGTTTCAAAGCTGTCATAAATTGAAGCAGATTCATTGCTTTGATCTTTCCTTGCATGCATCATTTCACGATTTTCAGCCATATTGGCCAAATCGGAAAGAACAGACTTGTATTTTTTATATTCAAGTAGCTTTGCAACCAACTCTGCCCTGGGATCAATTTCTTGTCCTTGCTCATCCAATTCTTTTCTAGGAAGCAGGGTTTTAGCTTTTATACGCATTAATGTGGCAGCAACGAGAATAAATTCACTTGCCAGGTCAATGTTCATTTCTTCCATTTTCCGAATGTATTCCAAGAAGTCATTGGTCAACTGATTAATTGGAATATCGTAAATATCTAGCTCGTCGCGTTCAATAAAGAACAATATAAGGTCAAATGGACCTTCAAATTCTGCAACTTTTATCGTATATGTCAAGGTTAAAGATTGTTATTATTAAATTAGCGCAAACAAAATTAATCATTATGGCGTTTTTTATATGAAATATCGTCAAACAATCAAAATATTTATAAGTTAAAGTATGGAAATCAAAGCCGGAGACCTATTAGATGCGATTGAATACCCCGCCGATCTTAGAAAACTAGATAAAAGTCAACTGTTTAGGCTAACGCAGCAATTGCGCCAATACATAGTGGACACCGTTTCTATTCATGGTGGTCATTTTGGTGCAAGCCTGGGAGTAGTCGAAATCACCACTGCACTTCATTATTCTTACAATACCCCTAAAGATCAGATTGTCTGGGATGTGGGGCATCAGGCTTATGGCCACAAAATTTTGACTGGGCGAAGAAAAGCATTTCACACCAATCGAATTTATAAAGGAATAAGTGGCTTTCCTAAAAGAAAGGAAAGTGAATACGACACCTTTGGTGTTGGCCACTCTTCAACCTCTATTTCTGCTGCATTGGGGATGTCTGTTGCCAGTCAATACAAAAAAGATGATGATCGCAAACACATTGCCATTATTGGTGATGGATCTATGACTGGTGGCCTGGCCTTTGAAGGCCTGAACAATGCAGGATGGCTAAATTCAGATGTGCTCATTATTCTTAATGACAATTGCATGTCGATTGATCCAAATGTGGGTGGACTAAAAGAGTATTTAACAGATATAGTAACCTCGCCTACCTATAACAAGGTCAGAGACGATGTTTGGAACCTTTTAGGTGGATTTAAAAAGTACGGAAAAAGTGCTCAAGAAATGGCTTCTAAAATAGAAGCTTCACTCAAGGGAAGCGTTCTGGACAAACAATCCAACTTCTTTGAATCTCTAGGCTTAAGATATTTTGGACCCGTTGACGGACACGACGTCAATAAACTGGTTGAAATTTTTGATGACTTGAAAAAGATTCCAGGACCTAAATTACTGCACTGTGTTACCGTAAAAGGAAAAGGATATTTGCCTGCCGAAAAAGATCAAACCAAATGGCATGCGCCTGGATTGTTTGATAAGATCACTGGTGAAATACATAAAAAACACAATCCCATTCCACAAGCACCAAAGTATCAAGAAGTCTTTGGAAGAACTATTATAGAATTGGCAAAGGAAAACCCTAAAATAATGGGGATTACTCCTGCTATGCCATCGGGTTGTTCTTTGAAATACATGATTGCTGAAATGCCGGACAGGGCATTCGATGTTGGAATCTGCGAACAACATGCCGTTACCTTCTCGGCAGGATTGGCCACTCAAGGCTTGGTTCCTTTTTGCAATATCTATTCAACCTTCATGCAAAGAGCCTATGATCAGGTGATTCATGACGTTGCATTGCAAGATTTGCATGTAATTTTCTGTTTAGATCGTGGTGGACTTGCTGGTGCAGATGGTGCGACACATCATGGAGCTTATGATCTCGCTTATTTCAGGTGCATTCCAAATATGGTGGTCACCGCTCCAATGAACGAGCAAGAGTTGAGAAATTTAATGTACACCTTCCAATTAGAGAAAAATGCCTTTCCTTCGTCCATTCGATACCCAAGAGGTCAAGGAGTCATGATTGACTGGCAAACGCCATTGGAAGAAATTGAAATTGGAAAAGGGCGAATGATCCAAGATGGTGAAGGAGTTGCCATTCTTAGTATTGGCCACCCAGGAAACTTTGTTGTTGATGCTTGCAAAGACTTAGCCGTAAAAGGACATGTTCCCGCTCACTTCGACATGCGTTTCGTGAAACCATTGGATGAAGAAATGCTTCACGATGTTTTCAGTCGTTTCAATAAAATCATCACGGTAGAAGACGGATGCATCCAAGGAGGATTTGGAAGTGCTGTGCTTGAATTTATGGCAGACAATGGATATTCGGCCAAGGTAAAAAGATTGGGAGTGCCAGATAGCTTCGTTGACCACGGAACTCAAAAGGAATTGTGGAGAGAATGTGGATATGACAGCATAGGAGTGCTGGATGCTTTTTATGAAATGGTGGAAAGTAAACGAGAATTGATCCATCAATCATAAATTCTGAGATTTTAGAAGCTGCTTGAATATTTCCAAATTCAGGACAAAACACAAGGACAAAACACAAAAGCCCATCTCGACCTTTGGTCGAGATGGGCTTTTGTGTTATTCGTTTAGTTGAATCGCCTAGTTGAATCCCATCAATTAAATCGCTTAGTTGAATCCAGTTTTTTTTAAAACCTATCAAAAGTCATTTTGGTGATAAGATTTACTTCTGAATTACCAGGAACGGCACTTGAATAATTCCATTCCAATTCCAATGTCGTCTCCGTCAACTCCACAATAGTGACCGTACTTTCTGTCCAATCATCAAATGCAGGTTCTTCATAAAGGAAACCTTCAATTTCTGAACCCTTTATTTCCCAATGCCCAAGCCCTCCAATACCTGAAAAAACGGTTTCTTCAGTATAGGGCTCAGCTGTATTATAGGTTTGAACGGTTGTATAACCTCCAGCAGTCTGGTAAGATTGGGGATCTTCAAAAAAATACAATCGATAACTTATATTCTTTGCATAACCAGAATAGTCATTAATATCTGTATCTCCACCATCATAAGTCATAGAAGTCATATTCCAGTCTCCGACCAAATCACTATCCGAAAAGTCGGAGTCGGATTTAGAGCAAGAAGTGGTTGCTATAATTGTAAACAATGCAAGGAGGATTGGAATCAGGTGGAGTTTCATGAAATTTATTTCTGCGGTAAAAAAATCGAAATATAGCTCCAAGAAGGTTTACTTGCAAAGCGGTAATTGTTTAACTGATACAAACTAAGGATGAAATGGGAATTTGGACAATTCTAAACTTTGGGATCGCTGAACTAAGACGTTGAGCTAAGAAGGACAAAAAATGAAAAGCCGGACAAAGATCACCCCTAATCTTGTCCGGCTTTTGTTAGAATGCTTTTTAAAAGCGACTAAATATACTAACAAAATTCAATCATTTGCAAATTTTTATTTCAAAATCGTTCAATAAAACCCCAACATTTAGAAACTCATTAAAAAAATGGGGTATTTAGTTGAAAATATTTAAACAAAAAGAAGCCTTTCATTGTCATTTTTGACTTTTGCTATCTTTTCAAATGCTTTTCAAATGCAAATTTCACATCAAAACTAACGCATATCTCTCTTTAATCCATCCAAAATTGCTTTTGCTGTTGTTCTATTCATACCTCTATGGCCAAAATGAGGGAAATTTAATCTCGAAACAAAGTTTACACTATGCAAACCCCTCCCATTTCCATTTTTTGTAACTGAAAATCCAATAAACAAAGCACAATCTCCATGTAGGCGCCTAACCAATACTTTATGCCCAGAACTTCCAGAGTAATCAGCATTTGATTCCAAAACAAATGCTCCTGCAGTGCTGTTGGACGGCCTTATTCCTTTAATTCTGTGCAAGCCTATTGAGACTTTATTCATAAAACCTTTCCTCGGAGTCTTTATTCCACTTTTATAATCTTTAAGAAATTGTTCTCCAAAGCCCTTCCCCCCAAATCTTCCAATCGCATCTATTTGATAATGGTCAATCGGGCTTACATTCCTTTTCCTGCCTCTTTCTCCTTGACTTAATGCACCCATATATTTGTCATTCCCTCTCGCAATATTCAAAGGGCACAAATAAGCTTTCTTAGTAACTATATTGACCACTCCAGTAAAAGCAACCTTGCGAGGCCTTGGCCTAAAAGGCGGAGGCGGAGGTGGAAGGTTTTGCGGAGCTTGGGATCTATTTGCTGGCAGAAACTGATTGCCTCTGCGATTAGGAACCTGAGGCCTCTGTCTTACAGGCATTCTCGAGCGTTGCGGAACATTTCTTCGTGGGGGTTTCGGAGGAGGAGGACCTGAAGGAAACGAAAAATTCGGATAAGGTATCGGAGCAGGTGGCAATTTAGGACTCGGCTTTGCAGATTTCCATCCTCCATTTCCAATGACACCTCCAATAATTTTCATTTCCTCATTGAAAGTGTCTACCGAATCTTTTCCAAAAAAAACTTTGGGTATTCCACCCTGCGAATCAATAATTTGACTTCTATCGCTAATTTGAAATTCCATTTAATTTACGGATTTAATTAAAAAATAGATAACACAAGAAACAATGTCATACATCTTAATTAGACGAACCAAAGGCTCGTTTTTGAAATAATTATGGATTCAATTTAAGCTCACTTTTTCCGTAATGAAGTTTTAAATCAATTGCATACCAACAACTAATCGTTTTGGGAACCAAACAGGCCGTCCTACCTGATCTGAGTCGAGCATGTGCTTGAATTCATTGGTTTAAGCCTATCCTCGAAACAGATCCGGGATCCCAAAGCAATTAATCTCCGGTAGAAATCAATTAAATAAAACTGTTAAAACCATCAAAAATGACTAAAAGCAAGAAAAGCAAACAGCTTTTGAACCTTTTCGTAAAATGATTGGTAACAAAAAAGCAATGGTTTCGACTTTTGTTTCAACGGCATTTTTATCTTTGTGCGTTCTAAAATACCTTAAGAAAAATGGAAAAAGCTCAAGACGTTTTCAAAAAACTAATATCACACTGTAAAGAATATGGTTATATATTCCAATCCAGTGAAATATATGATGGTTTAAGCGCTGTATATGACTACGGTCCTTACGGTTCTGAATTGAAAAATAACATTAAAAACTATTGGTGGTCATCAATGGTAAAATTGCATGAAAATATTGTCGGAATTGATTCTGCAATTTTTATGCATCCAACAATTTGGAAAGCATCCGGACATGTCGATGCCTTTAACGATCCGATGATCGACAACAAAGATTCCAAAAAACGCTATCGTGCTGATACTTTAATTGAAGATTTCATTGCCAATAAAATTGACAAGAAGATCAATAAAGAAGTAGAAAAGGCGAGGAAACGTTTTGGTGAAAGTTTTGATGAGGCAGAATTCATTTCAACAAATCCAAGAGTCGTTGCCAATACTGAAAAGAAGCAAGGCATAATGGCTGCTTTTACGAAAGCAATGGAAGAAGATGACATGGAGGCTTTAAAAGCTGTTATTGTCGACAATGGAATTGTTTGCCCAGAATCCGGATCACGTGAGTGGACAGACGTAAGACAATTCAACCTAATGTTTGCAACCAAAATGGGGGCGATCGCTGAGGGTGCCGATACCATCTATCTTCGCCCAGAAACAGCTCAGGGAATTTTTGTCAATTTCCTAAATGTTCAGAAAACTACTCGCCAGAAGATCCCATTCGGGATTGCCCAAATTGGTAAGGCTTTCAGAAATGAAATCGTTGCTCGTCAGTTCATTTTCAGAATGAGAGAGTTTGAACAAATGGAAATGCAGTTTTTTGTTCGCCCTGGTACTGAAATGGAATGGTACGAAAAGTGGAAAGAAACCAGAATGAATTGGCACAAGGCTGTTAGCCCAGATGCCAAACTCAAATTTCACGATCACGACAATCTTGCACATTATGCAAATGCCGCTGTTGATATTGAATTTGAATTCCCATTTGGTTTTAAAGAATTGGAAGGTATCCACTCAAGAACCGATTTTGATTTAAAAAGTCATCAAGAACATTCCAACAAAAAACTGCATTATTTCGATCCTGAAATAAATGACAGTTACATTCCTTATGTTGTTGAAACTTCAATTGGAGTAGATAGAATGTTCTTGGCCATTATGAGCAATGCTCTTCAAGACGAAGAGGTACTCGATGCAAAAGGAAACAAAACAACCAGAGTCGTTTTGAGAATTCATCCTGCTTTGGCTCCTGTAAAAGTTGCTATTTTACCATTGGTGAAAAAAGATGAAGCTTTGACCGGTAAAGCTCGTGAGATTTTCAATAAATTGAAATTCTCGTTCAACTGTCAATACGATGAAAAAGATGCGATTGGAAAACGTTACCGTCGTCAAGATGCAATTGGTACGCCTTATTGTATTACCATTGATCAACAAACAATTGATGACAATACTGTAACATTGCGAGACAGAGACAGCATGGAGCAAATAAGAATTGCCATAGATGCTTTAGAAGAGCACATTGCAGACAAACTAGACATGCGTGCTTTATTGGCTTAAATTAGAAAGACGACTATTAGATAGACGACCAATCCTCAATAGGATTTAGCGAAGGATAGAAGTCAAGAAGTAAATATTGAAAAGCAAGAAGTATTTTATAAAATGCTTCTTGCTTTTTTTATTTCCCTCTTTAGGTTTTAAACAGAGCGATCGCTTTGAGCAAAGAGATCGCTCGGTTAACGACATTTCTACGGAAATTCATTCTTATTTAAATAAAGACTTCCTTTTTTCAGTTAAAATCGACAAATAGTTATTAATTTAATGTCTGTTTGTTTAAAACATTTCACCATAAATAGAAGATCATGACTGCTATTACAGCCATTCAGGATAAAGTTGCGGATTTAATACGCCCAGTTTTCAAAAGTCAACAAGACTTTTTTGCAAGTGGCGCGACCCGATCCTATAAATTCAGAGTTCAACAATTGAAGAAGTTGAAAGCTGCTGTCAAAAAGCATGAAGCTGCAATTTATGAGGCTTTGAAAAAAGATCTCAGCAAGCCAGTGTTTGAATCTTATGTAAGCGAAACTGGAATTATTTACCAAGAGATCAATCATACGCTCAAGCATTTAAAAGAGTGGATGGAAGAAAAAACGGTGAGTACTTCTATGGCCCATTTCCCTTCTTCTAGTAAAATCATTTATGAACCTCTGGGAACTGTTTTAATCATCGCCCCTTGGAATTATCCATTTCACTTGATGTTTGCTCCATTGGTAACAGCCATATCGACTGGGAATACTGCGATCTTAAAACCCTCGGAGTTTACAGTGAATACTGCCATGATTATTGAAAAAATAATCAAAGAAGTTTTTGAGCCGAACTATATTCATGTCGTACAAGGGGAAGGCGTTGTCGTTATTCCTCAATTGTTGGATAATTTCCGTTTTGATCATATATTTTTCACAGGTTCTGTTAGGGTTGGTAAAATCATTGCGCAACAAGCAGCAAAAACATTAACTCCTGTAACATTGGAGTTGGGCGGCAAAAGCCCTGCAGTTGTCGATGAAAATGCAAGTCTTGCTGTTACAGCAAAAAGGTTGATTTTTGGAAAACTATTTAACTCTGGCCAAACTTGTGTTGCGCCCGATTATTTATTGGTACATGAAAATATAAAAGACAAGCTCATCGCTCAAATCAAAAAACAAGTAACTGAATGGTTTGGTGAAAACCCTCAGGAAAGTGACAGCCTGGGTAGAATTGTCGATCACAGACGTTTTGATATTCTCGTGAAATATTTGGAAGAGGGAGAAATTGTCATGGGTGGCCAAACCGATCGAGCTGATAAGTTTATCGCACCAACATTGATTGACAATGTTAGCATGGAAGATGAGCTGATGAAGACTGAAATTTTCGGACCCATTTTACCAATACTAACTTACTCTACACCTGAAGAGGCAATTGAAATCATCAAACAAAATCCGTTTCCATTAGCATTGTATGTATTTACCTCAAGTTCAAAGTTTGAAGAAAAAATACTTTCTTCTGTTCGCTTTGGAGGAGGTTGTGTCAACAATACCATTGTTCATTTGAGCAATCCCAATTTGCCATTTGGTGGAGTTGGATATTCGGGAATGGGCCGTTATCATGGCGAAGAAGGTTTTAAAACACTATCGCATCAGAAATCAATTATGAAAACCAATACGATGGTAGATTTGCCTGTGAAATATCCTCCATATACTGATTCGAAATTGAAAGTTGCTTCGAAGTTTTTAGGATAGCACGCTTCGCGCGCTGGTGTTGGGTTTTGGGACGCAGCGACGCTTCGCGCGCTCCATGCTTTTGGGTCGTACACCAAAGGTGCCTTTTGGGTTCCAGATGAAATTTCATTACACTAAAGACTTATAGTTCAAAATACCAAGCTAAGTTTTTTTACTAAATACTTTGTACTGAGTACTAAAAGATCAATACCTAATTTCAACCACACCCAATTTTGATTTGTTTATTTGCCATTTATCAAAATCAGTAACCTGAATAGTTCCATCTAGATTTCCATCAGCAGCTGAATAAGTATCTAGGGCTGCAGGGTTTTCACGCCAAACATCGAAATCCGTAATTTGTATGACCCCGTCTCCGTTGTAATCACCAGCATACAGAGCAAAGGTGCCGTTTGGCATTTCTTTCAACTGATCAGGACCAAAAGCTTTATCGGCCGACGTAGTAAAATCATATGCTGTGGGTTCACCCAAATTAAATGTAATGGGCTGTGCTGAAATAACATCCAAATGATTTCGATGTCTTACTACGACATAATAACTTTCACCTTCTGCAATTCCATAGAATCTCAATGCCCCGCCGGAATAAAACGAATCTGAAGGCATTATCCCTCCATTGCTCCGTAAAATAGCTGCCTGAGATTTTTCAATATTGGTGCCTGGTTCATTTAAGTCAGGGACTCCTGATCTCAATTCTACTAACAACCAATCAACCTTGTCATAAGAATTTACTCTTAGCGTATCATTCACATTATAAAAATAAGGAGAATTTGAAAATGGCTGATCAAGTGGAAGCAAACCTTCTTCAAAAAGTTCGCTGGTCATATAGGTACTGTTAACATCTATAGATTGTGCTCCCTCTAAAAAACATTTAAGATAAAGTGATCTAGGTTTTTCCCTAATACAGGTTACAATGACAGCAGTTGCATTTGAACAAGGAGACTCAAAATCTGCTAAATAATAATCAAAATCTACCCACATACCGTCAAAATGTTCAAAGTCAATCCCATCTGCATAATAAGGATCTAGAATTAACCCTCCTTCGGTTTCAATGAAAAAATACAAATCTCCGTTGTCACAATTATCAAAATAAATCAATCCCGAATTCTTGTCACAATTGGGATTGCTTTCTGCTTTGCCACTATAAATTATGGGTTCATAGTTTAATGTTGCATAATAACCAGAAACTGTTTCAACTATATTCCCTCTACAATTATATTTAATTCTTTTCTTTTCCAAATTTGGGCAATTGGGGTTATCATCTACACTAACAATGAGATGATAATACGGTTGCGAATACTCTTTATTACTTTTAATTTCATAACAAACACAATCACTCATCGAAGCATCTAGAATATCAAATAAGCCAAACATCCAATTTAGCTCATATGGATTTTCACAAATTGGATCACAATCCTCCACAACAACATATACTTCTCTTGAAAGATAATAAAATGGGATACATGTTGAATACTGATAAGTTGCAAAAAAAGTATAAAGCGTATTGGTATCAGGAAAAACATTTGCCCCACCACCTAACATACTTGTTTCCTCGGGGGTAATGGAATAGAAGTCAAAATGTGGTGCACCAAGCAAACCACAATTACTTCCATTCGGCCGATCAGGAAAAGGAATCGACACTGTATCTGTTTGACAAATTTTATAAACAGCATCGGCACTTTCCACCAAGTTCGGATTTACATCCAAGTCTTGAATGTAAATGGTGGAATAGATGGTATCATTTAAAGTATTTGCATCTATACCACCATTAGGATTACTGGTCCAGAATTTCATTTCATAATTTGTATTTTCATAAAAGAAATAGTTCTGAATTACGACTTCATCACTTTCATAAGCAGAAAGTATGGGACCACTGTAGAGCATAGATGTTTGTATTTGATCATTAATCATCCAGTTTATTTCAACTTGATCTAGTTGCCCTTCTCCAAAATTTTGAAGCAATACTTTTACCTCTTTACTTCCTTCGTATAAAAAAGAATCGTCCTCAAACATTCCCAAAATTCCAGCATCAGCACTTGATCCACAATACTCCACCTCAATTAGAAAATAACCCTCTCCGATATTCCCAAAGGCATCTATATAGTTCATTGTATAAAGAGTTGTCGTATCAGGCGAAACTGCAGCATAAAAACATTCGTCAACAATAGAATTGCACTCAACATTATAGTCTGGGCTAATTGAAAAATAACAACCAGAACAAGTGGGAATATCTGGAGGAGGTCCAAAAGCACCAATTTCATTGGCTCCAATCGTGGCAGACTCCCCTGCACAAATTGTTTTAACAATCGTACCTTCTGGATATCCAGGAAATGGATAATCCTCTTCAGAGATGCCAGGAATTTCAAGCATATCCGAACAATATGGACCTATAACAGGACTGTCATTTACTAGTACAATTTCAATGGGTTCACCATTTGCATAAGGGTATCCAGAAAATTCCAAAACAAAGGCCTG
>CALBCY010000055.1 GCA_937927195.1 uncultured Chitinophagales bacterium | reverse complement strand
TAATTTGTTTAGAATGACCTACTAATTATGAAACGAAAAACAATCACCTCAAAACGAAATGTTTAATTGGGATCAATATACAAGCCTGAGAATCCTAATTCCAATGATAATAGGTAATATGATTGCAGTTACCTGGCCCTTCGATAGCCCCGGCTACATCGAAGGGCCTTTTTTTCTCTTGTTCATTGTTTTTATTTTATTCCATTTCAAAAGAGATAAGAAATTGAGTCCACATCGCTTTTATCAAAGAGGGGTGATGGTCTTTTTTTTGATGATGCTTTTAGGACTTTTGCGTGGATATTATCACCAAGCACCGAATCAATCACAGTTTTTTGGAAATGTGGAAACCGATGAAATTTTTTGGATGGTTTCGGTCAATGAGCCCCCTAAGCGGAATAAGGGTAATTTGAAATTTGAGGTGGAGTTATTGGCCGGTATGAATCAGGATCAGTGTTTGCCTGTAAACGGAAAAGCGAGTGTGACATTGAAAGCTGATCTAGCGCTAAATTATGGCGATCAATTGATCATCAGGAATAAATTTCAAGAAATAAAAGAACCTGCCAATCCTGGAGAGTTTGACTATAAAAATTACCAGGCCAATCAAAATGTTTTTCACCAAGCGTATTTGAAAAAGGGCGATTTTGTTTATTACAAAAGTGAATCTTCTTTTTTGGGATCTATTTATAATTTCAGGGAAAAACTTTCCAATATTTTACATTCCAAAATAGAGCGAGAAAAATCTGCGGCGGTGGCTTCTGCTTTAATATTAGGCCAAAAGGATTTTCTCGATAAAGAAACCAAAACACTTTTCGCACAAACGGGTTCTATGCATGTTTTAGCTGTTTCAGGTTTGCATGTTGGTGTAATACTCTACATTCTAAATTTCTTGTTTAATTTTCTAAATCGGGGAAAGATTAGGAAAATAATAAAAATGCTAATTACCGTTTCATTGCTCTGGGCATTTGCCTTGATGACGGGTTTGGCTCCTTCTGTTTTTAGAGCGGCTTTGATGTTTACAATGGTTGCCGTGGGAATGTGTCTGAGCAGAACTGTTAATATTTACAATACCTTGTCGGGTTCTGCTTTGATTTTATTGTTGTACGATCCTTCTCTTATATTTCAGGTGGGATTTCAATTGTCTTATTTGGCCTTGTTGGGAATTGTTTACATTCAGCCGAAACTGGAAGCGCTTTGGGAATGCGAGAATAAAGTTTTATCGTGGGTTTGGTCTTTGACCAGTGTTTCCATTGCTGCACAAATCAGTACTTTTCCATTGGGGCTTTATTATTTCAAGCAGTTTCCAGTTTACTTTTTTTTATCCAATGTTTTTGTGATTTGCTTGGCCTATGCTTTGCTTGTTTTTGGAATTTTACTTTTCGTTTTTTCTTTTAGTGAAATGCTTTCTGATGCCATTGGCGGATTGTTAAATGCATTGGTTTATTGGAACAATCAATTGCTGGGATTGATCCAGCATTTGCCTGGATCTACTTTCAATACAATGGCCATTGAGACGATTGAAATGTTGCTTTTGTATGGAGGCATTTTGAGTTTGATTCTCTTGTTCAAATTCAGAGGACTTAAGTATTTTTACTCGATGATGCTTTTGAGTTTGGTTTTTACTTCCTTACAATTTAGTGAAAGTTATCGATTCAATTATGAACAGCAATTGATCGTTTATCATTTCAGGGAACAATCAGCCATTGAATTATACGAGGGGAGGAGCGTTTGCTTTTATGGCGATGAGGAATTGTTAGAACCAGGAACGTACAATGGAGACTTGATTCAGCGTTATCGCAAAAAAAGAGCGATCAAAAATGTTTGTGAGAGAGGTGTGATCGGAATTGAGAAAGGGCAACAGGACGGAATGTTGAAAGCTGAAATGCCTTCAGTTTTTAAATTTGGAGAAAGCATTGTTCTTATTTTGAATCCTGAAAATTTCCATCTGTTAGCTGGTCGACAAATAAAAGTGGATAAGGTGATATTGACACAAAAAATAAAGGTGTTGCCAGAGGTTTTATTTGAAAGTATTCAATGCAAGGAAATAATTCTTGACGGCTCAGTATCTAGAAAGGTATTGGAGCAATACAAATCCTATTGCCAATCAATGAAAATTGAATTTTATTCTACTTATGAAAGTGGAGCTTATGTTGTGAGTTTTTAGTGGGAAGACTTGAGCTTGCTTAAGCCTTTGGTGTGTAGACATAGAATTTTAGTCGGGAGACTAAGATTAGGGTTTGGAAGAACTATTAGCAAAAAAGTAAAAGAGCCGATAAGAAAACATAAAGGAAAAATAGGATGTGGCTTTGCTCCTTTAAGGGGGTATTTCTAATCGGTCTCTTTTTTATTAGGAATGAAATTTTTTAATCTATCGCCTGGCCGACGCCTCGGTTATGTCTAAATTACTTGACCAGTATTTTACCCACATTCAGCTTCTTGTCTCCGTCGAATACTTCAAATATATAAAGGCCTGGAGAATAGTCGTGGCCGTCCAATATAAATTCACGGCCAGTGAATTTCGTGGCTTGCATCAATTGTCCAGTGGTACTAATTATTCTAATGTTTCCATTTGTGACATGATTTTCAAACAGGAAAGTTGCTTTGTCAAGGGTAGGGTTGGGGAAAACTTTTATCTGGTTGTTGACTTCTCCGAGTTCGTTGTTGCCAACTGTTTGTTCATTGTCGTCAAGAAATACCTCAAGATAATTGATCTGGATCGTGTGTAGGGTTTGGTTGGTCATTACGACGGGATTGGCGTCGAAATATATTCCGGCTTGGTTTAGGATTTCACTTCCAGCAACAATGTCTTTTTTGTGTGAAATTTTAAACTCAATAAAACCATGAGAAAGAGGTTCGTTTCTATTGCTGTCTACCAACAAGATATTTGGGAAATTAAAGAGGAGAATGTTTTCTCCTTCTATTGTGAAATCATAAGAGTGGCTGGAAACTCCGGCACGGATGCTTTCAATGTTCAATAAGCTAGATAAGGTATCTCGCAAGATCACATTAAAAGCTGTGTCTGTTCCGGTATTTTGGAAGCGAATTTTGTATTCGATATCTGTGCCTGGACTAATGTAGTTTGAGGTTCCGTAACCAATGGGACTTCCAGCCTTGTCATTGGGATCACAGGATGAAATATTGTCCGTACAATCAATGTCTATAAAGTGCGATTCATCATTCACAGGGAATACAATTGTAGATTGATTGCCAAAAGTAACAATCCCGCAATCCTCAACTATTGCAGATGTGTTGTTGGTTAAAGGATGGCCTTCTGATTGTTGGGCTTCAAAGTAATAGTTAAAGCCATTTGCTGCCAATGAAAAGATTGTATCTTCCCCAATTTCTAAATCGTACTTGCCTTGCTGTATCATTATTTGGTCTTCGATAACAAAGTAAGATCGACTTTCACTCATATTCTCCTCGCCAATGTTTGTTATAGTGAATTTAACAGAATCATCTATGCAGATTCCCTCGGAGATTACACTCGCGCCATCCCAAATATTGCTTACAGGATTGCAATCTGTATTTGGATAAATTGAAGCCTCAGTGCAATGACTAATGCCTTGATTTGCAAAATCACATCCCATTTCAACATTGATCGCAAAGGAACCACATTCATAAATACCAATGTCACCAATTTCAAAAATGTAAAAATTGTTGAGGCTATCAGATTGATCCGTATATGGTAAATCTGAACTGATTAGGCTTAAATATTCGTCAAGTTGAACTTCAACAAAGGCATTTTCTGCTGTCGCAGTTCCATCGTTGCAATAATTGATTATGTAATAATTTTCACGGCACCATCTTAAAAATGGGGTGCCAATATCGACTGTTAAATTTGGACAAATGATGTTAGGACTTAGGGGAAAATCAACGCGGGTTGTATCGCAAAGAACTTGCTGGTCAACAAAGATTGGATTTTCACAAGTTTCCCAATAGGATGATGGAAATACTATGCTTAATTGCATTGCTTCACCAGTTGTTTCTATTAGATAATTACCGTTGTTGTCTGTCAGACTGTAGTAGATGTTTTCTTCGCTTACGGCTTTGATGATTACATCATTCCATCCTGTTTCACCATTTTCATATTGGCAATCTTGGTTGAAATCTTGAAATACATTTCCACTAATGTAATAGGTGTTGCCATTTCCAGTTAAGGTGTAATTGGTTATAACCGTTATTTCACAATCAGGTTGTTGGTTGAAAGTTACGGTGTCGGGACCAAGGTTTAAGAAATCACAGTTTTCTTCAATGAGATATACTGTATCAGATTCAGTAAAATAATAATCGTAAATGGCAACTGAATCACATCCAGTAGAGCTGACATATAAAATTGTGTCAATACCCGAATTCGGATTGCAAGTTGGGGCTGTAATAAAAGTAGTGTCAGGACTTATAAAAAGGTAATTGGTTACAACAAGTGAATCGCAGCCAGATTGATTGGTAAAAATTAGGGTATCTGGATCGAGGTTGGAAAAAAAACACACTTCTTCGACTTGATTTGTTATATCAGTTTCAATCAAACTATAATTGTAAATTACTATCGAATCACATTCAAAAGATCCGGGATAATAAACTGTGTCAATACTCAAATTCGGATCGCAAGTATTGGTTAGAATGAAAGTAGTGTCGGGATTTATCAAATAATAATTGTTAATGAGAACTGAATCACAACCCAAAGAGTTGAATAAATGGATTGTGTCATTTAATAAACTCGGATCGCATGTTGGGGTTGGGAGTATAGTCGTATCAGAAGCATTTAAAATAGTGTAAGTGTTAAAAACAACAGAATCACAACCAATTGAATTCGTCAGGAACAAGGTATCTGTTGTATTGTGAATTTGAGGATCGCAAGTTGAACTTGCTATGAAAGTTGAATCGGGACAGGCGACTGTACTGAAAATTTTACAATTTTCATCAATAAAAATTTCTACACTTTCGATGCCTTTGGCAGTCATTGAAATTTGTGAAAGGAATACTAAAAATATTATTATAATTCTCATCGTTTGAATTGTTTAAGTTTTGATTCAGGTTTTTGTTTTAACTAGAATTGCTTGCTAGACTTTTTACTTGCTCGATGGTCAACACTCATCGTTATTTGTTTTTAGGCCAGGATTCTCATTTAATGATTAACTTTCAGTTATGGGATTTTATAGCTTCTATCTGAACCACAACATTTTCAAGTACCTGACCGTGGCTGTTTATTTTTAACAAACCAATTTCGGATTCAGAATTTTGATTTAAAACTACAAATCCCTGATTGGAGGCTTGGATTAAATCAATTGCATTGGTGGTTTCTTCAAATTCATAAATTTCATTCCAGAATTGCCCATTAACATTATTGGTTTTCATGATTGAAAAAACAGTGAGCATACAAAAAATGAGTATGGTCTTATGCTTTAGAGATTTCATAGGGCTTTTATTTTTAAAATTGACAACTGAATATGATACTGAAGTAGTAATTTCATAAGCCAGATATTTGACTGTTTAATAATACAAATGTGCAGGATGTATCAGTTAAAAAAGATAAGATTAATTGATCAATAATTTGCCTCGGTAATTTTGCCTTTTCCTATCGATTCCTATTATACATCAAATATGAGGTTAATCGGGATTGAAAACAATTACAAAAAATGGCATTAATCGATTTTATTATTAGCTATATTTTGATTAATTGTTTGATAATGAGTGAAATATTTGATATTTTACTCGAAAAATTATAGTTGAAAAATTCGAAATTGATACAGTTATTTGGCCTTTTGAATGAAAAAGAATTGAAATCATTGGGTGAATTCATCGAATCGCCCTTTCATAATAAGCACAAAGAGGTTCAGGCCTTGTGTCATTATCTGCTAAAATCAATGAAGCTTAAGCAGAAAAAGCATTTGGAGGCGGAGGTGATTTTTAAGGCAATTTATCCCAACAAAAAATTTGCGCTAAAAGACTTGCATCACTTGTTTTCCTATTTGTACAAATTGGTCGAGGAGTTCATTGCCTTGCGAGAATGGCAGGCCAATCCATTGCCTTCACAACTTGCTTTGTTAAAATTTTACAATAGAAAAAAGGCAGAAAAAAACTTCAAGCGTTTGGAGCAACAGAGTCGGAATGCATTGGATCGTTTGGCTTATCGAGATTTGAATTATCATAAAATGCTTTTTGAAATTAATTTTCAAAGCTATTTGTTTTCGGAATCTCAAGGAAGGAAAGAAGACATTAATCTGCATGCAGTTTCGGGCTCGCTTGATAATTCTTATTGCATCGAGCGATTGAAGATTGCCTGTTATCAATTGAGCCATAAGGCGGTTTTTAAGACCGAATATGAGGAAGGGATGCTTCAAAAAGTCATTGATTTTGTTGAGGATAAAATTGAAGAGAATCCGCCCGTTTTAAATTTATATTTCTTTGCTTATAAAGTGTTGTACGATTCTTCCGATGAAATTTCTTTTCGTAAAATGCGGACGAGTATGATTAGTGAAGGAGCTAAGATTAGGGCGAAAGATTTGAAAGAAGTCTACCTGTTTGCTATAAATTTTTGTATCCGTCGAATCAATTCGAATGAGCCAGAATACATCAATGAAGTGTTCAGTCTATACAAGTCAGGATTGGAGAATAGGGTCTTTCTGGAAAATGGTTTGTTGTCCAAATGGACCTACAACAACATTGTCATTGCCGGATTAAAACTGAAATCTTTTGAATGGGTGGAAGGATTTATCCACGATTACAAAAGTTATCTAGATCCTATGCATCGAGAAAGCAGTTTCGCTTTCAACCTTGCCAAGTTTTATTTTGAAAAGCAAGATTTTAAATCAGCAATGCCTTTGTTGCTTCAAATGGAATACGACGATATTTTTCACAACCTTGCAGCCAAGACCTTACTTGCAAAGATGTATTTTGAACTTTCTGAGTTCGATGCCCTGGATAATTTGCTCAACAGTTTCAAGGTCTATATTCTTAGGAATAAAGTTATTGGTTATCACAAGGAGAATTATAAAAATTTCATCCGTCTGAGCACAAAGCTTATGAATCTTAATATGGATGATGCTGATAAACGTGAAAAGCTTTTGAGTGATATTCAGACGGTAAAAATTCTTACTGAACGGAAATGGTTTTTGGAGAAGTTGGAGATTTAGGGTACGCAGCTTTCACTTCACCTGATAATCAACTTGCCGCTTTGGATTCTTGCTCCTTTGCTTATAACTTCAAAGAAATAAATACCTGGTTGGAAATTATTGGCCTGTAGTTTGAAATCACTGCCCTTGAATTGAAATTCCTTTGCTAATTGTCCATTTACGGAAAACAGTCTGAATTGGCCATCACTGATGGTTTCAGAAAAGACGAACTTGGCGAAATCTGTGGCGGGATTCGGGTAAACCTTCATCAAAATCTTCTTGTCTGACTGAGTCTGCGAATCCAGTATAACCTCCAGGTAATTTGTTTGAATGGTATGCAAAGTTCTGTTGGTCATAACAACGGGATTTGCGTCAAAGTAGATTCCTGCCTGATTGTGTATTTCACTGCCAGGCCCTATTCCTTTTTTGTGCGCAATTTTGAAATTGACAAAGCCATGAGAAAGGGCTTCGTTTGTATTACTGTCAACCAATAAGATGTTTTCAAAGGTGAAATAGATCACATTTTGGTCTGAAAATGAAAAGTCATAATTGTGGCTGGAAGCTCCAGGTTGGATGCTTGCTATCTCTAAGAGTTCCGATAAGGTGTCTTTCAAAATGACGGTAAAGGCGGTATCGGTTCCAGTGTTTTGAAAACGAATTCTGTACTCAATATCTGTTCCGGGACTGATGAAATTTTCTTCACCATAACCCAAAGGGCTGCCTTGTTTGTCATTGGGGTCGTAGGAATTAATATTGTTTGTGCAATCGATGTCTAGATTTGGTTCATCATCATTCATAGGATATAGATTTAGTAAGCCTGAAATATTGATGTTGTTTCCACATCCTTCAACCACTGCTGATGACTTTTCACTTTCAGGATGGTTTTCCGCTTGTTGTGCCTCGAGATAATAGATAAATTCGTTTGCTGCAAATGTAAGTGTTGTGTCTTCTCCGGCATCTAATTCATAATCACCTTGAAGCATCATTATTTGATCCTCGATTACAAAATAGCTTCTACTTTCAGCCATGTCCTCCCCAATATTGCTAAGGGTGAAATTTACAGAATCGTTGTCACAGATTCCATTCACTATAATGTCCGATCCATCCCAGTTAGCGCTGACTGCTTGGCAATCCTCTTCTGCTTCAATTTTTACACTTGAGCAATGAATGTCGCCCTGCATTTCAAGATCGCAAGACAATTCAATATCGACTACAAAAGAATTACATTCATTGATTCCCAAGTCTCCAATTTCGAATAGATATGAATTGCTTGCAGGATCGGATTGACTAAAGGGGATTTCTGAATCCAATAAAGTCAGAAAAGGATCGAGGCTAAGCTGGATTGTCGTGTTAGAGGAAGGAGCGCTTCCAAAATTGCAGTAATCGATAACGTAGTAATTTGTATTGCACCATCTCAAAAATGGGGTGCCCATATCGATTGTCAAATGAGGACATTCAATACTTGGACTTAGTGGAAAGTTGGCAATGGTAGTGTCGTAAATTTGTGTGAGATTCACCTCAATTGGGTTGGAACAAGTTGTCCAATATGGAGCAGGATAAATTACTTGAACATTGTAGGTTCCGCTATCCAATGGAAAGGTATAATTGCCAACTAAATTGCTTGTTGTATAAAAGATGTTGGTTCCATCTTCCGCCATGATGATCCAATCATTTAGGCCGATTTCGCCCGAATCTTTGTTACAATTGAGATCGAAATCCTGGAAGATATTTCCTGAAATATAATAGGAGTTTACATCTCCATTGTTGTTGGTCTTTATTAAATGCGGAAAATAGTCAGCTTGTTCTGTAACTGATCCACAAATCAGGAAGCCGGCATCTTGGGATTGGATGACATTGCCGTGAATTGTCATGTTTTCATATAGCTTTGTCCAAGCTTGGTTTTTGTCACTATCTATTTTTAATAAAGCTGTTCTTGAAATATTTTCAGAGTCTCTATTCATACCAAGCAAAATATAGCCACCATCGTTTGTTTTCTTAACTTCGTCCAAATTCCAAAAGTCATAAAAACTTGCATCCAACAAAGCGGAACCGTCTTGAGATATATTGACTATAAAAGCTTTAGGGTTTATGACTTCATCGAAAAATACAAGCAAAAAAACATCTAATGATTGATCATCGGCTTCTATAATTACTGTAGACGATTGAAAGGAGGGAGTGCCGGGTGGCAAAGCAAAAGCATCAAATGGAATATTGTGAATGTGCTCCCAAATGCTTGTCCCATTCTGATCTATTTTTTTTAAATGAATGTCACCACCGAAGTCAGAATAGCTGATGACAAAATTGTTATCGGAAGTTTTTTCTATAAATATTTTGTCAGCGTCATTCAATGTTTCACTCCAAAGCGGATTGCCATCAGCATCCAATTTTTGGGAAAAGACGTATGTTTCAAAATCATTTGGGTTTGAAACAGCTACCGTTTTTTCTCCTATAAAGATAAATCCACCATCTTCGCATTGAGCGATGTCTGTGAAATATGGATAACTGTAATCAAGCGCGTTGGGCATTTCATTGTAAGTGTATTGCCAGATTAGATTAAAGTTTGCATCCAATTTTAATGCGAAAGGAAATTGTTCTTCAAAAGGTTCAGATGAGTTTGAAATAAAAGCGCCTATAATGTAACTTCCATCGGATAGTTTAATGAACTTTTTGGGAACTACATGGGCTTGAATGCCTGTAACAGTATGATCCCATTGGTATTGCCCCTCGGAATTGATCTTTATCAATTTGATTGAAGTGAAGCTTGTTTCTGTGGTTTGGGACAAAATCAAAAAGCCATTATCATTGGTTTCCATTACATCGTGGGTCAATCTATTAGATGGGAAATCGTAGGTTTCTTCCCAACCTTGGCCGAGACTATCTAAAGAAGTGCCTATTAGCATAGTGGAAGCGAAAAAGAATAGCAATATTTTTGAAATGACTCTATTTAACTTGATCATATTGTATACTATTGATTTGATATTACGAATATGGAGCAAATTTCAGCAATAGACAATTACAAAAAACATAGATAATCGACTGGTATTTGTATTGTAAATTTTATAAAATATTGAAAATGAATTAAATGTATAGTTTTATTATCGATTTATTTTGACTTAAAACGGAAGGTATGCATTAAAATTTATTCTCAATTGAGGTGGATTGTGTTCAATGCAGGCTAGATGGAATTCAAGCTGGATAATGCTTTATATGCAACATTGGTATTTGTGAAAAAATAATTCCTGAAAGAAATTGAATAATTAAATAAATAACGTAATTTTGGCCTACCGAAATGCCGAAGTGGCGGAATTGGTAGACGCGCTGGATTCAAAATCCTGTGATGGCAACATCGTGTGGGTTCGATTCCCACCTTCGGTACAGCAGCTATGCTGTCGAGCCTTGTAAATCTTTGATTTGCAAGGCTTTTTTAGTTTTACGGAATTAGCTTCTTGCAAAGTTCCTCCTTTTTTATTGCGGCAAAGCTGGCCTGATTCAAATTTTACTTACTTTGTGAAAGGGCAATGGGCAAATTTGTTAAACAAAATGAGCTATTAAACCCGTCAAAAAACTTTTAGACTGTCAAAATTATATCAATGAAATATTGTGGAATAGAATTGAAATCCAGTGAGGCCAGGATTGTTGGGATTCAAATTGTGGATGATGAATATGAATTCATTGCTGCTGAAACAAAAAAGATAATGCTCAATGATTCTAAAGAACAAGAAGCTGTACTTTCTTTTAGAGAAGCGTTTGGCCAATTTTTTGAAAGCAATAACTTCGATAAAATTGGCATCAAAGAGCGAGGAAGAAAAGGGAAGTTTGCTGGTGGGGCTGATTCTTTTAAAATGGAAGGCATCCTCCAAACACTAAACCATCCGATCGAGATACTTCATGTCAATACAATCAAGTCTAAAATTAAGGGCAAGGTACTCAAGACGGAGCATATAAATAAGTATCAAGAGGAAGCATTAAAAGTAGCCGTGAGTTTTATTTGACCTTTTATTTAATGGCTTTTAGCTATTGGCCTTTGGCTGTTAGCTAACATTGGTCGAATGCTTTTTTTTTATCCTGAATCTCGAACAGCCATGAACTGGCTTAGGGATAGTAGCGAAAATGAAAAGTCAAGGGCAGCGTTGTGAAGCGAGCAGCGAGGAGGCGACCGCAGGAAGCCACCACAGCGCACGCGAAACAGCTGAACTGGCTTTGAATTGTAGCGGATAGCCCGTTAAAAGCCCCAAATAATAATTACAGTTTTGCTAATAAATATTAGATACTAGATTTGAGGGAAAGACAAATGCTAGCTGGGTCAAGCCCAAGATGACGGATGGTTCGTGGCTCTTGGTGGTTTGTAACAGGTGGTTCGCGTGATCTGGAACGCCAGCCCGGTGGAATGCCAGCCCAGTGGTTCGCGTGATCTTGGGTCAAGCCCAAGATGACGGATGGTTCGTGGTTCGTGGTGGTTTGTAACAGGTGGTTCGCGAAACTGGTGCCCCAGCCCAGTGTAATGCCAGAAATCTCACATTCCATCTGCCTACAAACAACTCCGTCATTTCGGGCTTGACCCGAAATCTCACATTCCATCTGCCTACAAACAACTCCGTCGTTTCTGGAATGCCAGCCCAGTGGAATGCTAGCTCAGTGGAATGCCAGCCCAGCTGGGTCAAGCCCAAGATGACGGATGGTTCGTGGATCGTGGTGGTTTGTAACAGGTGGTTCGCGAGACTGGAACGCCAGCCCGGTGGTGCGCCAGCCCGGTGGTTCGCGTGATCTTGAACGCCAGCCCGGTTGGGTCAAGCCCAAGATGACGGATGGTTCGTGGTTCGTGGTGGTTTGTAACAGGTGGTTCGCGAAACTGGTGCCC
>CALBCY010000054.1 GCA_937927195.1 uncultured Chitinophagales bacterium | reverse complement strand
ACTTGGGCAATCACAGATTGGCCATTGCAGATAAAAATGGTGATGGGGCAATAAATTGGGATGATTCTGAAGTTATAGATGTTAGCAACTATTATCCTTTTGGGATGGAGATGGAATATTTTGGAAGTTCGGCTCCATCAGTGGTGGCATTGGCTTCGGTTGACAACCCATATACCTACAATGGAAAGGAAGAATTAATGGGCGGTTTGCTGGATTATGGAGCCAGGTTTTATGACCCAAGTATGGGGAGGTGGCTAACCGTCGACCCGCTGGCTGAAATGTAAACACACACTACATGACGTCATTCCTTGCTCGACAAGGAATCTCACGAACCATCTGAACACAGACCAAGCGTCGTGGATCAAGCCAGAGAGGACGATTGGACTGGAGGGGGATGGAATGTGGGATCTCTGGTCAAGCCAGAGAGGACGGTTGGCTCGAAAATAATCTGAACACATACCATTCGTCGTTGGTCAAACCAAAGAGGACGAACGGTCCGAACCTATGGCAACCGAACCTCCTCTATTCCATTCTTCGATCGATTTATATACCACAAATCGTAATCTGTAGCCTGATTGTATCCATCCAAATTTCCATCCTGATACATATACACCTGAACAGCCGCTGGATTAGCATACCAAACAGATCGATCCGTATTTTGAATGATCCCATCTATCGCATAATCTCCACCATATAGAACAAACTTGTTTCCTTCAGATTTTAACTGGGAAGGGCCAAAAGCAGTATTGGAATTGCTAAAGTCAAAGCTCATCGAATTTGCCCCCGTTACAGGAACATTACTTATGACATCCAAGTGGTTTCTGTGACGCAAAAGAATGTGGTAATTTACTCCAAGAGAAAGCTGATTAAATGTCAAAGGCGAAATGCCATCCGTTGCTACAATATCTCCATTATCCAAAATAAATCCTGCAACAGATTCCACCAAAGTTGTTCCCTTACTACCGGTCGTTTGTGGCGTTCCAGTTCTCATTTCAACCAAGACCCAATCCACCATGTTCGCAGGTAATGAAGCTGTGCTTCCAACACTCTCCAAGCCAGAGTAATTCCATGGAGCTACACCATAAGGCTGACTCAAAGGAATCAAATCGAAATTTCTCAAACCAGTTCTCATCAAATTGATTGAAGGATCAAACGGTCCTTCCAACATCGCTTTTAAATCCAATGAAAGTCCAGGATTCGTACAAGGATCAACCACTGTGCTTAAAACACTTACATCCATACATCCAGCACTTCCAATCGTGTAAGTAATATTGATGGTCACCCCAAAAGTACCTACGGAAGCTGGTGTAAAAACATTGCCAACTATTCCCGGCCCAGAAAAAGTACCACCAGAAACTGCTGGGATCAAAGTTACTGGTCCATCACTTGTGCAATAAGAAGCATTCAAACCCGTAAAGCTCGGATTAGGTGCAAATACACAAGAACCATCGTCACACATTGCATTGGGATTGTAATTACAAGCCGTTGGATCAGCACAATCATCTGGCAAGATACAAGACCCATCATCACACAAGGCACTGGGATTATAATTGCAAGCCGTCTGATTCGTACATCCATCTGGAAGTTCACAAGAATTATCATCACAAAGTGCAGAAGCACTATAATTGCAAGCGCTTGGATCGGTACAACCGTCTGGCAATAGACAAGAACCGTCATCACACAAAGCATTGCTATCATAATTACAAGCGCTTACATTTGTACATCCATCGGGGAAGACACAAGTATTGTTGTCACACAATGCTGAAGCATTGTAATTGCAAGCCGCAGGATTGGTGCAGCCATCTGGTAAAATACAAGAACCATCATTGCAACTGGCATTTGGATCATAATTACAAGCCGCAGCTATATTGCAACCAGCAGACAAGCAAGACCCATCATCACAAACAGCGGCAGGATTGTAATTGCAAGCGACAGGATCGGTGCAGCCATCCGGCAATACGCAAGAATTGTCATCGCAAATTGCAGCAGGATCATAATTGCAAGCTGCTGCATTTGTGCAACCATCTGGAAAGATACAGGTTCCGTTATCGCACAGAGCAGCAGGATTGTAATTGCAAGCAATCACCGCAGTGCAACCATCTGGTAAAACACAAGAATTGTCATCACACAAAGCAGTAGGGTCATAATTACAAGCATTCGCATTGGTACATCCATCTGGTAAAATGCAGCTTCCATTATCACAAGAAGCAGAAGCCAAATAGTTACACGCCGCTGGATCGGTACATCCATCTGGCAACAGGCAAGTTCCATTGTCACAAAGAGCGGCAGGATTGTAATTACAAGCAACAATATTGGTGCAACCATCCGGCAATAAACAAGAAGCATCGTCACAATTAGCCAATGCATTAAAATTGCAAGCCAAAGGATCGGTACATCCACCGATGTTTGGATCTTCTATTCCCAAATAATTCAAAGCATTGCAAAAAATCAAATCTCTTGTATTGGAATTGGTAACAGTTTCTAATGGAAATCCAAAATATACGACTCCATAATCAGCACCATTGTAAGCTACTCCTGCCCCATCGGAAGTTCCACCAGCATAATTCATAACGACAGAAGAGCCACCAGTACTTCCCAAGCGATCAGGATATTCAGCATTGTAATCACAATTCGCATTGTCGTCAAATGATCCATTAACTCCTGCCATAATTCCTGTTCCAGAAAAATCATATGTTCCTCCATCATCACCAGAATAAACAGCTTTCAAATAATTATTGTAAAATGAAACGGCAGCATTTGGAGAAGAACTTCTTCCTATGTCCCAACCTATTTCAGCACCCGAAACAATCCATTTTCCTCCACCATTCATGAAACTACTAATGAGACTTTGTTCTGTCGCATCAAAGGTTCTATCCGCAGTCGATTCTTCTCCTGTGATCCAATCCAATGCTTCATAGTCAGTCAAATTCAAGTATCCAGCAATTATCGCTTCATTGCTTGCACCATCAAAAGGTACACCGCAGTTTCCAATACTTCTCGCATGAGGCACCATATAGTCATAAGCATTCATTTGCTCCAAAAACATTCTTTTTACCGTTCCCAATGCAGCACTTTCATAACGGTTTACATTGGCTGAACGATCCAACCTATCAAATCCATCTACAATCAACAAAGGCACCTCAAAGCAAGCGTTTGGTGTTCTAGCTGCAACGGTAGCAGTTGGAAAGGATTCTCCACCTGCATTGGTCGATGAAACCTGAAAATAATAAGTGGTGTTCGGGTTCAATCCTGTAAAAGTATAAGAGGTTCCGCTTACTGCTATTCCATCTTCGAAACCATAACCATGGGTGCCCATATAAACTTGATATCCCGTCGCTGCATCACCTGAAAAACAATCCACTATTGGTGCATCCCATTCAAGAGTTATGGAACCATTCCCGCTGTTGAATGCCATTGTATGTGTCGGTGAATCAGGAGTCATGGTAACTGGACTGCCGTCTCGTTGATTGAAAAATTTCAAGATAGCCTTGTACATCGCTCTGGCCGCCAAATCTCTAAAATATGGATTGGTCAATGCAGCTGCATCATCTATGTTGTCGTGAAATGCCAATTCTACCAAAGCTCCTGGCATGGTTGTCAATTCTCTAACTTCACCAAAATTTGCTGAATTCACTCCCCTATCCTGCCAACCAGCATCCCAACATGAATGAATAGCATCGATCAATTCTTGCTGCAATAGGTTTCTTAACAAAGAACTATTTGGTGTGCTTGTCCCGTTGTACATATAGGTAACCGTTCCTCTTGCAGACCCATTGAAAGCATTGGAATGCAAAGAGACATAAACGGCATTGTTTTGTTCTGTAGTGGTCCCTTTCGCCAATTCCCATTCTGCATAATGCGGTCGGGTCACCACATCACTTTCACAAGTCGGGTAACCTTGAAATCTGGCATATTGTCTTGCACTTTCATCGGCACGATCGTGATTGGAAGGAGGTGAAGAAGGATAGGCACAATCATTTAATTGTCCAGTTCCTCCACCAAATCTAACCGCATCAGCTATAATGGCTTGGCTACCTGCAGGATCAGAAGACTGATTCAATAAGCTGACATTTCCTGCGGTTCCCTGATCAAAATAAAATTGACCCAAATGAACCCAAGTCAATCCATGTACTTCTTGATTGATGCTTACGATTGTACTGCCACCAGCATGATTGACTTCGTATTGAGTGTCGACAGATCTATTGCCACCTTCTCTGTAAAATACTGAAATCCAATACCAACCTTCCTTTGGAATGGATGGCGTATAGATAGCTGTTGCAGTAGTGGTTGGAGCTGAAAATACAAACTCATAAGTTCCACCATTGTACCCAGTACTAGAACTGGTAGACCAAGCTCCTGTGGTTGTATAACCAGGCGCACCATCATCGTTGTCAACTATTACCTCATTCGGATTGCTGTCTTTTTCACGAACCGACCATACGTTGGCTCCCGCATTTCTTAAGTATTGAATAAATTGCTGATTGACATTGTCAATCGATCCAAAATCCTCCACCATGTCATTGGTGTTTCCTCTTTGAGTAAGAAATGAATTGGTATTGGTATTCCACAACCATCCATGCCCTGGAGACAACCAAACCGTTTTTCCACTTAAAGAACCAGTTGGCAATCCTTGCCCAAATTGTGGATTGGCTCCTCTTTGATTTGTTCCTGATTTTTCTCCTGAAATATCTTCAGCAGGATCTTCATTAATGGATTTTTCAAATGGAATGAAGCCTTCCTTTTCAAACAGCAACTCCAAGTCAATTTTTTTATTGTTCGGAAGTGCTTGGAATATTTTAAGGCTCTTAAAACCCATTTCCTCAATTGCAGGCAACAACATTTCAAGCAAACCATCATATTGATCACGGTCTGGAGTTTCATCGAAATCAATAAAAACCTCCAGTGTTTCACCACTTAAATTTACATTAAGCAATTCCTCATTTCCATAATGATGAAAATGGCAAGCATGTGAATCGCCAGATTCTGGATGCATCAATTCACTGAGGACGGTTCTAATATTTTCAGCGTCAATTTGCTTTTGAGCGTATAAAAAATTATTGCCCAAAAACAAGGAGAGGATTAATATGAAAGTTATTCGCATTTATAGAGGGTTTTGGTCATTTAAGTTAATAATTTTCCAGCTTATTAATAAGCATTTAGGCCAAAATCCCTTTTTTAGATTTCTAAGAAAAATTAAATGCCCACTTTGATCTTCAAAGCAGGCATTTACAGTATTTTTTAGTCTTTTTTCAATCTATTATCCACGATGGATCAAATAATTATCTTCTTCTCATATGATCTAAAACTTGTTGAACGCTGTGGTCGTGAACAAATTCCGGGAAAATCATATTGTAATTCTCTGGATCAACTACTGAACGGTAGGCGTATTTGGCAATCTCAACCTTGGTATGATCGTGATCCAATAAGTGCAACAATTCACGAACCAAGGCACTTGAAAATAAATGGTAGTCTATTGCGTACTCAATGATCCGTTTTTTATTGTGGTCATGATCTGTATTTAAAACATCATCTCTCAATTCAAAAAAACCTTGTTTTGAGATCATATTTTTTCGGCTATATGGATCATTATCAAAATCATTGTTTCCGTTGTAATTGTCATCATCGTAAACATCACGTGGACCATCGCCTGGCAATTGAAATTCATCGTCGGGAATGGGTTCTGTGCCATAATCAGGAAGTGGAGCAGGCTTGTTTGTTTCTTCCATTTTTTTGAGCCTGATGTAAGCATCAAGTTCATTGAATTCTCCATAAACATTTTGACAATACGGAATTTCAATCCAACCTTTGTAGATCAAATTATCCTCATTTTTATAACCGACTTTGTAATTGAGGTATTTATAAATCTTCACTCTAGATTTACCAGACGGCATTTTTTCAAATGAGATGGATCCATAAAAATCTGGATAAAGTTCTCCATCTATTTCAATAGAATACCATTCACTTTTATCCATTTGCAAAAACAGGGAAGATTCACATGCTTTACTTTGAATAGAAAACAACAAAGAAGCAACTGCCAAAAGAAGTGTAAATTGAATTTTCATATGCGAGGATTTTATTCCATTTCAGACCAATGAAATGGATGAAAGTTTATCCCTAGTCAATCATTATTGAATAAAAAAGTAAAAAAATATTCTAAAAGCAAGGTCTAAATTTCAGGACCAATTTGCAAGTATTTCACAGCAATTCAAATTGATTAAAATGATGAATGAAATGTTTGTAATTAAACAAATTCCACTCCTCTCCATTAAAATCTCCTCCATAAGGATGTATTCCCAACTTCGCCTCCGAATTTTTAGCAGCCGAATCAAACAATTGAACTGTTGCCTTTAGTGCAACAATTGCAGATTCCAAATCAGGATTCCTAAGAGCTTGTAATTTCACCTCAGTATCAGCTTTTGGTACGGATTTAGAAAGAGGTTTGGGGCCCAATAAAAACGCTCTTGCTTTTGCGAGTGATTCTCCTTCTAATTTCAAAGGGATTTCAAATTTACCCAATGACATATAAAGGCTGGTCGTTAAATGTTCCACCATATGTTGAGCCGTCATCAATCCCCACAAAGGTTGAGAATTTCTTTTCAGCTTTAAAAGAGCCTTTGACATCCCAGAAACAAAAAATTCTTGCTGCTCTTTTTTGTCCGTAAAGTTGTAATACTTCTTTTCAAACTCAACGAAATTTTTGTCGCAAAGAGCCTCAGGTTCAATACTTTGATCTAAAACCCCTACATCATTTAATGTGTCCACTACATTTCTGATCACAGCTCTTGAAATTACTGTGTCTGTTGCCCATTTGGTTATCGCGAACCATTCTTTTACATCACTTATTCGAAGATCATATCTTTCAGAAACCATTTGTGTTGAAACAGATTTGGCATCTGCTTGAAACATGAAATCATTACAACTTTTATAAATGACTTTCAATAATTTTGAAATTTCATCAGGATGGTTTTCCAAAATTTCATTTCGCACTGCAATAACAAAGCATGGCCAAGGTGTAACTGTCTCACCAATTCTCCGAAGCTCCCCACTGTCAACATAAGGTTTGGTGGTGAACTTTTCCCACAATAAAGCATCTGCTGTTTTGGCAACCAAAGCTTCTCTGGCTCCAGTCAAGTTGCCAACTTTCAAAAAGTTTTGCTTAGCCGGATCCCAGTTTCTATTGATGGCATCCACGAAAGTCATTATATGTGATCCTGAACCAAATCTACTAATGGCATAATTGGCTCCTTGAAGATCATTGGCTGTTTGAAATTTTGAATCCTGAGCGGTATGAATTCCCCAAATCAAAGAAGATTTTACATATTGACCTACAATTTTACTTGGATTGCCCTTCGATATATCCGCTATAATGCCTTCGGTTAAAACAATGGCAATATCAGCATCTCCAGACCTTAGAGCTTTACACATAGCCCCAGTTCCACCTGGAGCTTCTTCCCAAATAAGATCTATTCCTTCCTTTTTGAAATCTCCATTTTCAATGGCGAGGTGCCAAGGAAGATTGAAATGTTCGGGAACACCTGTTATTTTTAATTTCATAGCTAGATAAAATTTCTAAATGAATTTTAAATTTAATGACAATATCCAACAGAATTGGTTTCTTTTTTGACTTGAAATTGACAAAAGGTTTGTACTAGTTCGACAAATCAATGGAAGTATTATTCTGAAGGGCAATGGTCACACAATAATGGTACTCAAAATAACTACACATAAACTACACATAAAAAACTACACATAAAAAAACCCGATCAGCCTTCGGCTGATCGGGTTTTTCCGAATTTGATTGTAACAAATTGAGTCAAATATGAATCAATTTATTTTACTTTATCAACAATTGATTTGAAAGCTGCAGGATTATTCATCGCTAAATCAGCCAAAACCTTACGGTTCATATCAATTTCGTTTAATTTTAATTTGTGCATGAAAACAGAGTAACTTAAACCTTCTGTTCTTACGGCAGCATTAATTCTTGCTATCCACAATCTTCTAAAAGTTCTTTTCTTGTTTCTTCTGTCACGGTAGGCATAACACCATCCTTTTTCAACGGCATTCTTTGCAACCGTCCATACATTAGATCTTCTTCCCCAATACCCCTTGGCGTGCTTCATCATTTTTTTACGACGAGCTCTGGAGGCTACTGCATTTTTTGCTTTAGGCATTTTAAATAATTTTCGACATTAGGCGTTGAATAAACAAACTTAGTACCCAGCATCAGATTAAGCCAATCGAATCATGTTGGCCATGAATAATTTCAAAACAATTGAAAATCAAAGAGACAAGCTCTTAAATGTTCAATAATCTTTTGATTCTTTTCTCCTCAGATTTGTGCACTAGTGCAGCATGGCTGAGTTTCAATTTTCTCTTCTTGCTTTTTTTGGTCAAAATGTGACTAGTAAATGCGTGTCTACGCTTGATTTTACCAGAACCAGTAACTTTAAACCTCTTTTTCGCTGAAGAGTTAGTTTTTATCTTTGGCATAACTTCAAAATTTTAAGAGCGCGAAAGTAACAATTTATTTCATGATTTACTTGATTCCTGCAGTCTTTTTCATTCTTTTTCTGTGAAATTGGGTCATTTTTCTTTAAAAGAAAGAAAAAACTTCACTCTTTAATGTTGTTGTACAAATTCTGTTTTAGTAATTTTACCCAAAATTAGCCAAGCCAAGTTAAATAATTAATTGCTTATCAAGACAATCGAATTCGGGCCTGGCCGTTATTAATGATCGTAACCACTTCTAAAATATTATACTAATTATATGAAAAACTTTTTTCCCTTCTTTGTATTCATGATGGCTACCTGCATTCTAAGCGTGGGTTGCAAGGATGATAATCCCGATATCCAAATCGGAGATGAAAGAAAATTCAATTTATATTTTAATTATTACAATCCAACTGGTTTAAGCCCACAGGTGGTTCTTAACTCCGAATTCCAATCCTCACCAGAAATTGTTATAGATTCCACTGACATTTATGCCGGAAGTATTGGTAACAATCAAATTGAAGTAGAATTTAACAATGTCTTTTTGGTCAGCAGTGATGCAACAGGGCAAATTAACTATGAAATGGAAGAAGTCGTAGTTGAAAGGTACATCAATGGAACCTGGATAGAAGATGTAGAGTTTGATTATGAATTTGGAAGAGCGGTTGATCTAGACATGGTCATGGTTTTGGATGCAAGTGAGTCTCTTGGAGCTGATTTCCCTCAAATTAAAGATTACGTTCGCTCTTTGATGAACCAGATCTATACAGAAATTCCAACAGCTCAAATTGGGATCGTTGAATTTTCCGAAGACGTATCGAATTACCCGCTAACCAATAACGTTAATTATTTGAATGCCTTTTTGGATGACATTGACCAAGGACAGTATACAGCCATGTTCAATGGAATGAAGTTGGGAATTGACATGCTTCAAGGTTCTCCAAACAGAACAAAATCAATGATCACCTTTACGGATGGTATTGACAACCAATCTCAACCTCAATACGATGCTGATTATATTCTCAATAGATTGGTTGGTGCAAATGGCGATGGACAAATTACGAGCTACATGATAGGATTGGGCCAATCTTTGGACAAAGTTACGCTTGATCAATTAGCTGTAAATGGAGGAGTATCCAGATTCCCTACAGATTTGGGGCAATTGGCTACTGTTTTTGATAATTTCGCAAGAACCATCAGTGCTGTCCACCAATTAAGATTTATTCCTAATCAACAAATGATTAGTGAAGAAAATCAAAAAAGTCTTCGCTTTGTAATCAAAGTAAAAGCTATATAAGCAGATTCTCATTATTCGCAGTGTTCGCAGTGAATGCGAATGTTCTGGCATCGAATACTGATGTTTCTGGTATCAAATGCATTCAATTAAATCCCAATGAACTTGGGAAAAATACAAATAATATCAAAAAGGTTTTCTTCTCTTCGGAAGAAAGCCTTTTTTTGTATCTGAAATTAAGAACCTTGATAAATAACTGATTAAAATGATCATCCAAGAGGCAAATAGACTGAATAGTGTGAAAGAATACTATTTCTCAAGAAAACTTAAGCAGATAAGAACCATGCTTGAAGATGGAAGACCCATCATAAATTTGGGAATTGGCAATCCTGATCTTCCACCCTCTGAAGCGACTATTGATAAGTTGAAAGAGATTTCTCAACAAGACAATGTACATGGCTATCAATCCTATGTTGGCATCCCAGAACTTCGACAGGCCATGGCAAATTGGTATCACCGAATGTATGGAGTTGAGGTGGATCATTCTAATGAAATCCTTCCATTGATTGGTTCAAAAGAAGGGATCATGCATATTTCAATGGCCTTTCTTAATAAAGGAGACAAAGTTTTGGTTCCCAATCCAGGTTATTTGACCTATTCCTCCGTAAGTAATTTAGTAGAGGCTGAGAAAATCGAATACAGCCTTGAAGCCAATCTGGATTGGAAAGCTGATTTGAACAAAATTCAAAAACAAGTTGATGAAGCTGGAATAGATAAGGTAAAAATCATGTGGGTCAATTATCCCAATATGCCAACTGGAGCAAGCGCTGATTTCAATTTCATTGAGCAACTCATCGCTTTTGCCAAAAGGAATAAAATTTTATTGGTCAACGACAATCCTTACAGCCTGATATTAAACAAGAAACCCTTTTCAATATTCCAGATTGAAGGAGCAAAAGAAGTAGCCTTGGAGTTGAATTCGCTGAGCAAATCACACAACATGGCTGGTTGGAGAATAGGCATGCTGCATGGAAATGCTGACTATATCAAATCTGTATTAAAAGTAAAAAGCAATATGGATTCTGGTATGTTTCGAGCAAGTCAAGAAGCCGCCATTGAAGCATTATCCAATTCAGAGGAATGGCATGCCAATCAGAATGAAATTTACCTAGAAAGAAGGAAAGTTTGCGAGAAGATTTTGGGTGAAATAAATTGTGGTTTTGATGCTAAGCAAAGTGGCTTATTTTTATGGGCTAAAATACCATCATGGGCAGATAATAGTGAGCAATTTTGCGACCTCATTCTCGAGAAAACAGATGTTTTCATTACCCCTGGATTTATTTTTGGATCCAACGGAGATCGATATGTTAGAATTTCACTCTGCGCAAAAAAAGAAGTGTTAGAGGAGGCATTAGAACGGGTAAAGTTGTTATTTGCAATCGCATAGAAGGCACGAATTGAATGCGTTCCACTATGTTTTCCATTAAAAAAAAATAAATGATTGTTACAATTGTAGGCTTGGGCTTGATAGGAGGATCAATGGCGATTGACTTAAAACGTTGTGCTTTTGCTTCAACAATTTATGGGGTTGATTCTAACAAAGAGCATTGTCAAAAAGCAATTGAATTAGAACTGGTTGATGCAATCAAACCAATGGACGAGGCAATATGGGCCGCTGATTTGGCAATTCTAGCAATTCCAGTCGATGCAATTTTGAAAACCTTGCCCGAAGCATTGAATCACATAAGCAAAAACTCAGTTATTACCGATGTTGGGTCGACCAAGTATGAAATAATTCAATCGATAAAAGATCATCCTAAAAGAAGTCGATATGTAGCGGCTCACCCAATGGCCGGTACAGAATATAGTGGTCCTGAGGCAGCTATCAAGAATCTATTTCAAGAAAAGGTTTGCATCATCTGTGATAAAGAAAAAAGTGATGAAGATGCCATTGAATCAGTGGAAAAGATGTTTCGTGCATTGTATATGGAACCACTTTATATGAATGCCAAAGACCATGATACTCATGCAGCCTATGTATCCCATATCTCGCACATTAGCTCATTTATACTGGCATCAACTGTATTGGACAAAGAGAAAAGCTCAAAAACCATTTTCGACATGGCTAGTGGAGGATTTGCCTCTACAGTCAGGTTGGCTAAAAGTTCACCCAAAATGTGGGCACCAATTTTCAAGCAAAACAATGAAAATATTGTAGAGGTTTTAGAGACTTACATTAAGAAGATGGAAGATTTTAAAGATTTCATTAAAAACGATGACAAAGAAGGCTTATTGAAAATGATGGAAAAAGCCAATGAAATAAAACGCATCATTAAATAACAAAATAACATTAATATTTCACCAAAACCATATAGTTTCAATCTCCAAATTTGAAACAAAACACAAGGCAAAACCTTGATAATGTTCCACTTACATTGCAAACATTAAGCTGCTTCTTCTTTTAGCTCCCAATCTATATCCCAATCTTTATCTCAAACACCATTTTAGTCCTGAGGATTGTGGCAATTGTTAAATCTTAATTTTTTTAACGACCAAGGCAACTGTAATAAATAGAGGGGCGTTATTAAGTTGTTCAGTTGATCATTCTTTTGTTTATTTAGGCACAAATAAGGCTTAAAAACAATCAAAAACTTAGAAAATATCATTTTTAATAATAAATTAGGAAATACAAATAATAAACTATGAAAAGGTTAAATCCCATTGGTGCATTTTGTTTACTACTCATTCTAGGATCTTTAACAAGTTGTTTAAAGGACAAATGTGATAGAGAAGTTACTTATGTAAAATCAATACCTATTTTTCAAACACTTGAAGAAATTCGTAAACCCATTGTAAGCCAGCCAAATACTCCTTTAGTAAACCCTGGTAAGATTTACAATTACGGTAACTACATATTTATCAACGAAGTAAGAGAAGGCTTCCACATTTACAACAATGAAGATCCTTCTAACCCAATGCATGTCAACTTTGTAGCAGTTCCAGGAAACAAGGACATTAGTATTTCTAACGGAGTACTTTATGCTGATAACTACTTAGACCTATTGGCAATTGATATTAGCGATGCAATGAGCCCAAGCTTGATTAGCAGATCTGAAAACGTTTTCCCT
Source organism: uncultured Chitinophagales bacterium (assembly GCA_937927195.1). Classification (GTDB taxonomy): domain Bacteria; phylum Bacteroidota; class Bacteroidia; order Chitinophagales; family UBA2359; genus JAHDGP01. Next base: position 12,321 of record CALBCY010000054.1, on the reverse strand, counting down.
GCTGATTCTTACGATGAAGAAAAGGGTTATTTAGTAGATTATTATGGAGAATTGGTAACAGAACCAGTGGATTGTGCTTGGATGCCAGACCAAACCATGAGATTGTTAGAAGATTCAAATGATGCTAGTTTTAGCGGATCATCTTCTGAAGGAGTTAACAAAAGCGATTACGGAATGGGCGCCTCAGGTATTGCAGGATCACTTTCGAAATTCAGCCTTATAAAAGATCATTTATATGTTATTGACGATGCTGATATGCATTTATTTAGCATCAGCAACCCAACAAATCCAGTTAAAACAGGATCGATTGATGTAGGTTTCAATATTGAAACAATTTACTCTTATGGTGACAATTTGTTTATCGGAGCGACGGATGGTATGTACATCTATGACAACAGCAATCCTAATTCACCTCAATTTGCTAACAAATACACACATGTTACAGCTTGCGACCCAGTTGTTGTAAATGGTGATTATGCTTATGTTACTTTAAGAAGTGGTACTGAATGTGGCAACACTTTTACAGATGAATTACAAATAGTAAATGTTTCTGACATTAACAATCCTTACCTAGAAAGTCAAACAAATATGTCAGAACCTAAAGGTTTAGCTGTTGATAGCGACAATACAGTGTTTGTTTGTGATGGTGTATTCGGATTGAAAGTTTATGATGTAGAAAATGCAAGAGCAGTTCAGATTGATGAAGTAAATGGAATAGATGCATTTGACGTTATCTTAATACCGGATACTGAACGTTTGTTGGTTATAGGTCACAATGGTTTACACCAGTTTGAATACAGCCAAGACAAAGGATTCACTGCTTTAAGTAGCATCTCTTTAAACTAAGCGCGAAACTAATCTCGAAACTAATTTCGATTGGTTTAGAAAAGTTTGAATAAAATAGAATATTTAAGGGCCGCGATCTTTCGCGGCTCTTTTTTTTAACCTGATGGACTTTAATTTTAGCCTAAAATAAAATAATGAAACGCTTTTTACCCTATATTTTTATCCTACTTGGCTGCTCTATTTCTATCCTAAAATCAAACGGACAAGTTCAGAAAGTTCAGATTGGATCTTCTTCCAGTGAATCTGCCGATGTAGAAAAGTTTGAAATTGGTGAGCAAGAACAATACAAAGATGCCGTAACGCTGGAAAGCGGAAGCATTATTGTTGGCAAAATAATCGAACTAAAAGAAGACCGATACCTAAAAATTGTCACAGAAGACGGGGAAGAATCAAAACACTATTTCAGTTCAATCATCAAATACACATTTCACGATAAAAAGCCTAAAACAGAAGCTGATGGTGACAGTGATGGAGAAGAGGACGAGGAAGAAAAAAAAGAGGGAAATGAGGAAAAAACAATACTATACAAGGATGTTGTCACATTAAAAGACGGGACCATCATTGTTGGTCAAATAATTGATTTTAGAGAAGGGGAATACATTGTTCTTGAAACCAAAGAAGGTAAAGAGTTGAAATTTGACGCTGATAATGTGTTTAGCTATTCGTTTTATGATGACCGAAACCAAATGAGCGATGAAAGTTCACTTATTAGTAGTTATTCGAATAGTTATGAAAGTATAGAATTGGATGACAGTGATGAGCTCTTGTCTACTGGAGATGCGATTTTTAGAAATCCCAATCGTTTTACAAGACCAAAAATATTCAAAGAAAAAGGATTGTATTTTCAAGCAAGTTTTGGGGTTATGGTTGGTGCAAATTCAGATTTTTCTGAAAATCCGAATGACCCATGGAACCAACCACCAGAAGGCGATTTTAATTCTGGTTTAAACTTTTATTTCAATGCTGGATATCTACTAAATCCTCATTTTGGTGTTGGAATTGGCTTGGGAATGGACCTTTATGACGATCCCCAAGATTTTGATGTAAACATGATTATTCCGATCTATGCAGATGTGAGATACTATTTGCTAAAAAGATCGTTTTCGCCCTTTGTAAGAGCTGGTGTAGGTTATGGTCTGCCTGCTTTCCAACCTACTTTTGGATGGACTGAAGAAACCAAAACGGGTGGATTGTACACGCATCCATCTGCGGGATTTAGATTTGCCAGCAGAGCCAATTTGCACTTCTTGGCTGAATTTGGAATAAAGTTTCAAAAAGCAAAATATACAGGTCTTCAATGGGATGGAGTAACCGAAACGGAAGAAACAGAATTTGTAACCTACAGAAAGAACAGCTTCACTTTTAGTATTTTATTCTAAAATGTTGCAATAATTTGTCATTCAAGATCGATTTAATGCCCTAATTATCACGAAATCAAGGAATTTCGACTAGTTTCTAAATATTTAATGGAGATTTGATCCTATATTTTTCTAAAAAACATAATTTTACACACTCTAATTATGTTAATTCTGTATTGGGTTGATGTAATCTTTTTGAATAATTAGGAAAACAACGAATGACATTTCAAAAGTTAATGATTTGCCTTGCTTTAGGCATGTTCTCTATAAGCGCCATTTCACAACAAACATATGTTTATAAAGATCCTTTATTGCTTTATAAACAGGGAAAGGAATACTACCAGTTAGAGAATTTCCCTTTGGCTCAAAACACATTAGGCAAAAGCCTCGAAATTGCTAATGACAATCGAGATGACAATCACGATTTCAATCAATTGTTGCAAATGGACGCTGCCTACCATTATGCGGTCTGTGCGAAGCATTTAGATAAAGAAGATGCAGATTATTTGCTCAGCCAATTTATCTACAAATACCACAACAATAGACGGTATAATTCATTAGCCAATTATCAGTTGGGTGAATTGTTTTATACCAGTAGAAACTATCGAGGCGCACTAAGCTGCTTCGAGGAAATCTTCGAGGATGATCTAGACCCAGCTGATTATGAACATTACAAGTTCATTCAAGCATTTAGCCATTTTAATCTTAAACAATTCAGCGAAGCGAAGGGGTACTTTGCAAATGTTGTCCGAGTCAAGGGCAAACATTATGTCGATGCCTCTTATTATTTGGGTTATCTCGCCTTTGAAGATCAAGACTTCGATACTGCAGTTGAAAATTTTCTTGTCATAGAAAAGAACGATCGTTACAAAAACATCATTCCATATTACATTACTCAAATCTATTATAAGCAGGGGAATGGTGATAAAATTTTATCCTATGCAATTCCCAAATTGCAGGATAGAAAGATTAAGTACAAAACTCAAATGAACAAAATTGTCGGTCAGACTTATTATGACCGAAGACAATTTGCAGAAGCCCTACCCTATTTAAAATATTATGTAGAATATTCAAACAAGGTTAGTAAAGAAGATTTGTATTTGCTTGGCTTTACTCAATATCAATTTGGAAAATATGAAGATGCAATAGAAAACTTTCTGGAGCTCAATACCCTAACAGATCAATTTGGTCAAAACGCAATGTACCATCTGGCAGATTGCTATTTAAAGATCAGCGATAAGGACAAGGCTAGAACTGCTTTTAAACAAGCAGCCAGTATGGATTCTGATCCAGAAATCACTAGAATTTCAGCTTTTAATTTCGCCAAGCTTTCTTATGAATTGGGCATTCAATCTGAAGCATTGGATGCTATTTTGGCCTTCATTGATCAATATCCTGGTCAAAAAGAAACTGACCAAGCCAAAAACATCTTGGGTGAAATATTGGAACAAACCAATAATTACAGTCAGGCAATAAAAATTATTGAAGGCATTCCAAGTAAAAACACCAGACTGAAAAAAGCTTACCAAAAGATTTGTTATGCAAAGGCAATCGACTTTTACGGAAACAATCAAAATGATCAAGCAATTTTGCATTTTGAAAAGTCCTTAACCTATCCTAATGATCAACAACTTGTTTCTTTGACAAATTTCTGGAAAGGCAATTTGTACTATAATAAAGGCAATTATGGACAAGCAGAAAAAGAGTTGAAAAAATACCTGGCCAACCCTGCAGCTAAAAACGAAAGTGTTTCTCCAGGAATCGCCAACTACACGATAGCATATGGTTATTATACTCAAAAAGAATACAGTAAGGCAGAACCGTATTTTGCTAAAGCAATTTCAAATCTGAAATCGAAAAAGGCGGATGAAAAATTTTATTCAGATGCACTTCTTAGAAGTGGCGATTGCAATTTCATTAAAAGAAGTTACAGCAAAGCTCAAAGTGATTACGACAAAGTAATAAATGCCAATATGGATGGTTCAGATTATGCAATTTTCCAATCAGGAATGATCGCCGGTTTGCAACAAAACTATTCTCAGAAGATTTCATTTATGGAAAAGTTGTGCAAAAAGTTTCCAGACTCTTATTATGGAGATGATGCTTTGTATCAAATTTCAAACACGCACTCTTTGCAGCAAAATTACAATGCTTCTATTTCAACATTACAACAGCTAATTGAAAAGTATCCAGATGGAACCTTTTATAAGCAATCTTTAGTGGATTTGGGTGTAATGTATTACAATATCGATTCCTACGATTCTGCCATTACCTATTACGATAGAGTCATTCGAGAATTCCCAAACAGTCCCGAAGCCAATCAGGCAGTTTTCAACTTGAAGGAAGTCTTTATAGCGAAAGGTGATTCTGACGGGTATTTTGACTACATACAATCCAGTCCAGATATAGAAATAACCACTAGCGGACAGGACACCATTATGTATCAATTTGCAGAGAATTTTTACAGTACTGGTGATTGCCAATCGGCAATACTAGAATTCAATAAATACTTGACCAACCATCCTAGAGGAGCTTATAATATTTATGCTCACTTCTACAGAGGTGATTGTTTGTATCAGCAGAAAAGTTACAAACAGGCTAGATCGGATTTCGATTATATTGTCAAACAAAAGAACAACCTGTTTACAGAAAAGTCTTTATTAAGAGGAGCGAGAATTGCTTTTGTTGTCGATAAAAATGATGAAAAGGCTTTCCAATATTACAAGCAACTTTTGAGCATTGCCTCTCAACCGGAAATAACAACAGAAGCATTGAAAGGGCTTACGAAGTCTGCTTATAGTTTGGGCAATGATGCAGCTGTTGAAAAATACGGAAGTAAATTATTGCAAGATCGAAGAGCAAGTAAAAACGACAAATTAGAAGCGAACTTCTTCCTTGCGAGGATTTCATACAAAAAAGGAAAACTGGATGATGCAAAGGTTACTTATCAAACTGTAGCAAAACAGAGCAATAGTGAAGTTGGAGCAGAAGCCAGGTATTTGATTGCTGACATCCTGTATCAGCAAAACAAATTAAATGAAGCCTCAGAAGCTTGCTTTAGGGTCGATAGAGAAACGCCAGAACAAGAATATTGGGTGGTCAAATCCTTTATTTTATTATCGGATGTATACAGCAAAAAAGGAGAAGCTTACCAAGCTAAGCAAACATTGAAAAGTATTGTTGACAATTATGTTGGAGATCAGGAATTGATGGAGGATGCTAAAAGAAAATTAGATAAAATCCTGGCAGAGGAAAAAGCCAATTCCAAGCTAGAAGATCAGGACGGAAGTTCAGAAGAATTGGAACTGGATGAAGACAATTAAATTGAGTTTTAAACCAATTTTAATTCAATCAATTGTTCATTAAATTTTCCATTCAAATCAAAATTAAGAGTATCATGAAATTCAAATTAGCAAATATATTTCTCTTTTCGCTTTTGACCTTATTTATCAATTCTGCTGTTTACGCTCAAATAGACGATGAGCCTGACGACAAAGTGGAAGACATTCAAACAGAAAGTATTGAGGTAGTGAAATTGTATGAACCAATTTTAGCCAAGGCTAAAAAAATTGGCATTTCACCAAAAGGCGTTCAGAATGAAACCAAAACTCCAATTTACACAGACTACCTCGTTCCCAATAAATTTTTGACTTTGGCTTTTGAACCTCCTAAATTAAAGCCACTTGCATTAAAAAAAGAAAGACCTGAGCCATTGCACAACTTTTGGTTGAAAGCTGGTTTCGGAAATTATTGGACCCCATTTGTGGATTTGTCTTACAGCAGTGCCAGACCAAATGACAATATTTTTGGTATCAATTTAAAACATCATTCTTCTAGAATTTCTGGTGACTATCCCAAAGATTTTATGGTCAATGATGGACTGGTTTACGGCCGATTTTTAGGCAAATCTGTTTCATTCGATGTAGATGCTGGATATGAGCATGATCGTTTCTTCTATTATGGTTACAATCAATTGGATTCAACCGACATTCCACTGAGAGATGACATTTCATTGGTCTACCAAAACATTCCTATTGATGTAAAGATTGCCAATTCACAGGAAAACAATGCAAACTTCAATTATGAGGCAAAAGTTCATTACCATCACTTTTGGTCAAACAGACAGGTCAGAGAAGACAATATAGCTTTTAACGCAGAGGTCTATAAAGACAACAACGATGGCCTAGGATTTGGTACAGACCTTTACTTGGATTACACCACCTTTACTGACAGCCTTCAAATTGGTCAAAACAGCAGAAACACCTTTGCTTTTAATGCAAAGCCAAATATCTATTTCAAAAAAGCATTCGGAATTGTAAGGGCTGGGGCATCATTAATAGTTGACCAAGATGAATTTGTTCCATTTCCATTCATAGATCTAGAAATAAATGTAATAGAAAAATATTTGACCGCTTATGGTGGCTGGTCAAAAGACATAGCAATGGTCAACTATAAAAATCAAACCGATCGAAATCCATTCCTTGGACAAATTCAAGAATTTGACAATACGGTTACTGAAAGTAGGTTTCTTGGAGTGAAAGGAAATGTAGGCTCTTCACTAACATTCGATTTAAATGGTGGACAGTATTTGATCAAAAATCTACCGCTTTTTGTCAATCAGGCTTTTGATACAAAACAATTTTCTTTGGTCTACGATTCATTGATCACGAAAATAGGGGCTAGCCTCTCTCTTAACTATATGATTTCCAGTAGATCAAACATTCATCTAACTGGCTCGTATTATAACTACAACACCACTGAGAAAGTCAAAAACTCAAGTGCGTGGCACATTTCCCCCATAAATATAAATTTGGGTACGAAATTTGCCATAACTGATAGAATTAACGTAGGAGCTGATGTTTTGTTTTTCGGTAAAAGAACCGCTAGATTGGAGAATGGATCTGAAGTTAAACTTAAGGAAATCATTGATTTAAATCTATCAATCGATTACCAGTTGGCGAAAAAATTGTATCTTTTCGCCGAAGTTAACAACATCGCCAGCGCTAACTATCAACAATATTTAAATTATCCCTCTTATGGAATTAATTTCCTAGGAGGCCTTATTCTCAGGTACTAATTATTTGAATGTGAACAATATAGATCAATATCTAAAGGAGCTACTTTTTCAAATTGATAAAGTTGCTATAAGCGGACTGGGTACTTTTAATACGTTCCAGACTCCAGCGAGAATTAATGAAGAACAACAAGTTATCGAACCTCCTAGAAAGGGTGTACGATTTTCGGCCAATGGTGAATCGGACGAAGATTATTTCACCACCTTTCTTTCAGAGAAAGAGAACTTATCTCGAGTTCAATCATTGAGTTTAATAGACGAATATGTAAAAAATATCCACAAGGAGGTTTTACAAAATATAGGTTATACAATTGAAGGAGTCGGTACTTTTATAGAAGGTTCGAATCAAGAATTGAGGTTCATTGCAGATCCTAAAGCTAATTTTAGTACACAAAGTTATGGCTTAAAGGAAGTTGCCCTTCCTGAAAGACAAACTGCAACAGAATCGATTACACCAACTCCTCCTAGCCATTCTGTTCCAGTCCCACCTCCAATAACACCGCCACCGGTAAAGGAGTCATACGTTTCAGAAAACAGCAACATTAATGCGCCTCAAGATGATTACATCCCTGAACCAGTGCCTAAACAAACTGTTGGGGAGGTTTTAAGCAGTAATGTTGAACCGGAGAGTCAATATTTAGACGAGGAAGACTTTGAGTATGAGGAAGAAAAGAGTGGTTCTGGATTGCTTCGCTGGTTATTGCCGCTCATTGCTCTTTTATTGGTATTTGGATTAATATTCCAATTGAAAAAGAACGATTCCAACCTTAGAAACATTCCACCGTTTTCCTTCTTTATGGGCGACGATGATGACGATGTTGTCATTGCAGACAAGCAAGATGTTAGAAACAATGAAGAAAAAGTTATTGATGATCGAAGCGAGGATTACAGAGTGGATGATCAGGATGAAAATACAGCAAAAACAGATCAAGAGCTAGATGAAGAAGCCGAGGCCTTGAGAATGAAGGAGGAAAACAGACGAGAAATTGCTGAATTAGAAGCCAAAGAAGCTGACAGAAAAAGACAAGCTGCCGCTGCTGCAGAAGCTGCAAGGACACAACAAAACAATTCTACTACAAATAGTGGATCTGTTTCAAGTGGTAGTTCGACAGAAGTATATTACCAGAATGAAATACCAAAGGGCCATTATGGAGTTGTTGGGGTGTTCGGTGAAAAAAAGAATGCACAAAAAATGGCGAGAAAGATGAAAGACCAAGGAAGAGATGTTTACATGGTTAAAAGTGGAAACAGATTCCGTGCTTTGATCTTTTTGGCTGGTTCTGAAAGCGAAGCTGAATTTGGCTTAAGAGACTTGAAACAGAATGTAAACAAAGATGCTTGGTTATTAAAAAATTAATTCTATCTATCTGATTACCAAATGAAACGAATTCTTTATACTTTTGACTCATTGTATGCATGTTGTAAAGTAAAGACCAAACGGTATTGCTCGTTTGCTTGTTCTTAAAGAAGAATTTTTAAAGCTTAATCGTTTAATTTTTGTGGATCTTGTAATTCAGAATTGGTCTAAGCCAATTAAGTAAATTGAAAAAATGCGCCTATTATGGAATATGGAGTTTGTGGATTGACACTAATTCCAGTTAGAGGTTTCCATAGTCATAAAAGTGAAATAGTTACTCAGTTATTGTTTGGGGAAACTTTTAAAATTTTAGACAAGAGATCTAAGTGGAATCTTATTGAGTCATATTACGACAATTATCGAGGCTGGGTTGATGAAAAACAAATCATTCAAATCAGCAAAAGTAATTATGACAGTATTAATGAAAATTCGAAAATTTTTTCAATAGAAATAGTACGTACTGCACGCTCTATTTCTCAGGAATACCCTATTCTTATGGGTTCTCCTCTTCCATTTTACCGAAATAAACAGTTCAGCCTGTTTGATAATAAATTTGCCTTTCAAGGAGACGTTGTAAATATCTTAAAAGGGCCCCCTACCGGAGAGAAAATTAAGGCAACAGCGATGAAATTTTTGAATGCTCCATATTTATGGGGCGGCAGAACTCCCTTGGGAATAGATTGCTCAGGTTTTTCTCAAATGGTTTACAAATTGAATGGAATAAAAATTCCAAGAGATTCTGCAGATCAATCCAAATTGGGAGACAAAATCAACTCCATTAATGAAGCTCAAACGGGCGATTTGGCATTTTTTGAAAATGAAATACAAGCCATCACTCATGTTGGTATAATGTTGAACAATGCCCAAGTAATTCACGCCCATGGCAAAGTTCGAATAGATTCGATCAATAAAAGTGGTATTTATAACAACGAACTGGGAATGGAATCTCATAAGTTCAGTTTCATTAGAAGGATTTATTGAAAGAAGTTTTTGGATATCTATACTTTGGACTTTGGGATCTTTAGACTCTTGTTTTTGTGTTTTAAATTCTGGCCTTTCTTTAGATTGTTTGTCTAACTCCTTATGAAAATTCTATCTTCGAAACAGATCCAAGCCTTGGATCAATTTACCATAAAAAACGAATCCATTGATTCTTCTGATTTGATGGAGAGAGCTTCACTTGCTTTTTGTCATTCTTTTAAAATGACTTTTCCTGCTCCAGCCAAAGTCTATATTTTTTGTGGACCTGGCAATAATGGAGGCGATGGACTTTGCATTGCAAGGATATTAAAATCCAAGAATTATCTAGTCAAAGTTTTTGTTTGCAATTTCACTCACAGCAAATCAAAAGATTTCAATCTAAATTTGAAAAGATTGGACAGACAGAAAACAATTCCTGTTATAAACCTAAATACAATCAATGATTTCCCTGAAATTGATGGGCAGGTTTTGATCATCGATGCAATATTCGGTTCAGGTCTGTCGCGTCCAATAAAAGGTTTGGCAGCCAATATTATTGAAAAACTAAATGCACTTGACAATACAAAAGTAGCTGTTGATGTGCCTTCTGGTTTGTATTCAAATGAGCCAGCAGAGGCTATTTGTTTTGAAGCAGACCATACCATTACCTTTCACAGCCCAAAACTTTCACTATTGCTGCCTCAAAATTACAAACAAGTGGGTGCTTTTGAAATAGTTGACATAGGATTGAGCAAGAAAAAAGTTAAAAGCTTGAAAAGCAATCTTCATTTTTTACAAGAAGAAGACATTGATGAAATATTAAAACAACTGCCGGCAAACAAATTTAATCACAAAGGAAGTCATGGTCATGCTTTATTAGTAGGTGGAAGCAAAGGAAAAAACGGAGCAATCTTATTGGCGGCAAAAGCGGCAATGGTGGCCGGAGCTGGTTTGGTGACCGCCCACATTCCCGAGTGCAATTATACGGCCTTTCAAGGAGCTTTTCCTGAAGCAATGGTTGTGAGCCATCCAGGTGATTTCATCAACAAAGCCATTGACGCGAAGAATTTCAAAGCTGCTGGAATTGGTCCTGGATTGGGGCAAAACTTTAGAAGCGGTTTGGTATTGAGGCAACTCCTTTTATCAGGTAAAAAATTGGTGCTCGATGCTGATGCATTAAATATAATTTCAAAGAACAATTGGCAAAGCTTGATTCCAGCAGGATCCGTTTTGACTCCACATCCCAAAGAACTTGAAAGGTTGACAGCAATGGCAAATAATGATTACCATCAATTGGACTTGTTGAAGAATCTCGCAAAACAATGCCAATCCATTGTTTTGTTGAAACGGGCTCATACAGTCATCGCCCTACCCGATGGCCGATTGTTTTTTAATTCAACAGGAAATCCAGCCATGGGAACTGCGGGAAGTGGAGATGTGCTTTGTGGATTGATTACAGGCTTATTGGCTAAAGGATTTCAGCCAGAAGACGCTGCAAAGCTAGGCGTTTTTCTACATGGCAAAAGTGGTGACCAAGCCGTGAAAAATAAAAAACAGATCCTTGCATCAGATTTGATAGATTTTTTTCGTTACAGTTAAATGAGCTATCTAAAGTCAATTGGAAAATACTTATTCTTTCTAAGCCTACCCTGCTTCGCATTACTGGGTTTTATTTTATTCTGCAATTACTACATTGAATCCAATACAGAATCGAAGTTGTACAATCAACTAGATAATATGCCGTCCAACAAAGTTGGATTGGTTCTGGGAGCCGTTAAAACGCTACCTAGTGGTTATCCCAATCGTTATTTTAAATACAGGATTCAAGCTGCTTACGACTTGTATAAATCGGGCAAGGTGGAGTATCTTTTAGTCAGTGGAGACAATCATACCAAAGGTTACAATGAGCCTGAAGACATGAGAAATGATTTGATCGCCATGGGGGTTCCTGCTGATAAAATATATATGGATTATGCTGGCTTTAGAACTTTGGATTCTGTTGTTCGTTGTAGTGAAATTTTTGGCCAAGATAAATTCACGATTGTTTCGCAGAAATTTCACAATGAAAGAGCTGTTTTTATTGGTGAGAAAAAAGGGCTCGATTTGATTGCTTACAATGCAAATGCCGTGGGACGAAGAAATTTTCCTATCATCAATGTTGACCGAAATCAATTGCGAGAATTACTAGCAAAGACCAAGGCCGTTTTAGATCTTTACATTTTGAACAAACAGCCTAGATTTTCAGGAAAGAAAATTGTAATTGGGAAAGATCCAGTTGTCCTTGGCTGAAGAAGTGTTAGATAGGTGGAAGCTTAGACAAAGTAGATTTGTGAGGATGAAGGCCATGCCACGCTTGTCATTTCGACGCAGGAGAAATCTTCCTATTGGAAGCATGAAATTCTTCTTTGGCCTTTCATTCAGAAACGAATAAGTTTTCTCCCTAGCGGTCGAAAGGACAGTCGTTCTGTGGACAGTGGACACCCCGCTACATTTGTCATTTCGACGCAGGAGAAATCTTCTTATTAGAAGCATGAAATCCTTCTTTGGCCTTTCATTCACCTACCAACAAGTTTTCTCCCTAGCGGTCGAAAGGACCGTTGTTCTGTGGACAGTGGACACCCCGCCACATTTGTCATTTCGACGCAGGAGAAATCTTCCTATTGGAAGCATGAAATTCTTCTTTGGCCTTTCATTCACCTACCAACAAGTTTTCTCCCTAGCGGTCC
>CALBCY010000053.1 GCA_937927195.1 uncultured Chitinophagales bacterium | reverse complement strand
AATTTCTTCAACAGCAAAAGATCGATAAATCGCCTATTAAAATTAGGTATCAAAACTTCTAATTTGGCAGTAGCTATTCCTTCAAATTGATCAATGGAAAGAATATTTGTCACCCTGCCATTGAACTTTCCAGCTTCGCTGTTTCCAACACGTTCAGCATATTCCTCCACAGTCATTTGATACAAGGGCTTTTCCTTGTGGTCGAGGAACATCAAAGCACCAGGCATAAAGGCAGATTTTATTTTATCAGGATAATTGTAGGCTGTTCCGACTATATACCCATCAATGGCCTGTTCGATCTTTTCTATTTCGGTTTGACTGAACATTGTGCTTGACAAAGCAATCAAAATGGAAATTAAAATTATTTTCTTCATGGCGATAATTTGATAATTACAAATGCAAAATCAAATTATAAAAAATCTAATAAATAAGTAAACTTCCGATTCTAATTAACAAATTTTCATTTCTACCCTATTGGCAATTATCTATCCTTTTACAAAAGATTCGAAAATTTTTCTACCATCCATGTTTTCTATTAAAATGAAATAAAATCCCTGCGATAATCCTGAACTATTGATTTTAATAAAACGATCATCTTGAATTTCACCCTTCGACAAAATTTGGCCCGAGGAGTTAAATATTTTATAGGAGCGCGCTCCAAAATCACTTTGTATTTTGACCAAAAATTCGTTTTGAACTGGGTTGGGATAAATATTTATTTCACTTTTAACTTCAGCTATACTTATTCCAGTATCAATTATTTCAACGGCCACCATTTTACAATTAGCCACTTCGTCGCCAAGACAATTGGAGGTACTGAGACACACTTCATAATTTCCTGTTTCGCTAAAGGTATAAATATACTGTTGATTGGAACCGATGTTTTCACCGGCTATGGACCATTGATAATCTTGCCCCACAATTTGATTAAGAATAGAAAAATCAACATTTCCTTGATCATCCAAAATGGCAAATGAGAAATCTCCTTCTACCGTGGCTTGAGATTCTAAAAAATCTGCGCTCGATCGTGGAATAATGTAATAGCCATCAAGTGGTGGCCAAATGAAACTTCGCTGCCCCACCAATCCCTGCAAATCAAAGGTCCCCAAAGGAGGATCTTCAAATCGAAGATCCTGTGTTTCATCTATTCGCATGATCATGGTTTCTATGCCATTGCTTATTTCAACATCAAAGCCCGAAGTATCTTTGGTCCATTGACCTTCATCGATCAATGCAACACAGTTTAATCTAATGAAATCTGATTCACCATCCTCGCCTAATCCAGTCATTAGCTTAGCAGATCTCAAAGAATTGTTTTGATTGATTAGTTCAATTTCTTGTGCAAAGAACCTTACAAATCCTAATTCCTGCTCAACTCGACCCATCACATGGAGACTATCTCCTTCAACTGGCAAATATCCACCCAATAGGAAGCTGCGGTAAACATTGATCCCTCCACTTGGATCCAACAAAAAGAAATCCAAACCACTGGTATCAAAGTTGCTACCATACACGACTCCTCTTAATTCAAACAAAGAGTCTATCAATTCCCCAATCGCATTGGCATCTGTTTGGCTTACAAATGAAATGGGGGCAACAGCTGTCCCTACAGACTGAACCTCCAAATTCTTACAAACCGTTTGTTTGCCTTGACAATTTTGAATCGTCATACAGACGGTTTGATCGCCACCTAAAAAGAAATCTTGACTGACTTCATTTCCATTTTGTGTCAAATAGCCATCTCCAAAATCCCAGATAACTTGTTCTATAAATCCACTTGACTGATTGACAAAAGAATAAGTATTTCCACCTTGTAATTCAAAAGAAAAATCTGCTTCCATAGATTGAAGCCCCTGATCCAAATTAAGCTTCCATTGAAAAGAAGAATTAGAACCTACTTCAGGCATATCGGGATATGGATAAACGGTATCATTGGCAAAAATTCCTATGCCAGTATATTTTCCAGCAATGTAAAAATCGTCTTCAATCAATATTGATGACCAACTTTGCTGATTCCCAGTTCCACCAGTTCCTGTAGCTTCTAAAAAGTCGCCATCAAGATCGTATTCGGCAAGGAAAGTTCTCAAAGCTGGTTCAAGTCCAATGTTTAAAGTGAAATCACCAAAACTGGCCCCTTCTACTATATGCCCACTCACCAACAATTTATTCCCATCTCTTAAATGCAAAGAAGTGGCAAATTCTGAAACAGAACTTTGAACTGCACCCATTTTATTGACCCATTGCAATTCACCATCCGAATTGTATTTCACCAAAACGCCATCATTCAATCCCTCGGTTCCATATTCAATGACATCAAAAATTGTGTTATCAGTCATTCCACCACAAACGTATACGCTACCATTGTCATCTGCCACAACATCATAAAAACTAGCAAAGCCAGGCGACCAAGCACCTTCTAACCAAAGATTATTTCCTTCTGAATCAAATTTTGCAACAAAAGGGCTAATGCTATAAATTGCGGCATCCAAAAAGAAAAAATTATTATCAAATTGAAAGCTCGCTTCAGTTGCACCCGCCATCAAAATATTGCCCTCCGAATCAGTGTTGACTGCCCATCCTCTAGACCCGACATTGCCACTTCCAGCCTTGCCCCAAATCACATTTCCATTTTCATCCATTTTAAGCAAAAAAGGAGCATCCCCTAAGCAACTCATTTCAAAATCGCCCTGATGCTCAACCAACTGATCAACCATTTTTCCAGTCATCACAAAGCCTCCGTCTCCAGTCCTGCACATTCCAGCGGGATAAGCGACTTCAATCCCAGCATTGTCAAATTGCTTTCCCCAATTGAAATTTCCATCTTTGTCTAGAGAAAGAACTAAAAAACTGTACTTTCCAGGAGGACTTGAATAGAGCTGCCCTGCATAGGAAACCACTCCTGTAAAACCTCCATTGACTATTATTTGATCGCCCAAAACCAACAGAGAAGGTTTGATCTGGTTGAAATCACCTTCAATATTTTTTACCCATTCAAGATTTCCCAAGTAATTCCTTTTTGAAATAAACAGGTTATAGCCACCATCCAAATTCGGCATATCAATGTTTTCATAGATGGTTGATTGAGAAAAAACGCCTATTCCATAAACACTATTTTCATCATCAACTTCTATATCGAGGGTCTCAATAACATTCGGCAAGGCACTTTTAACCCAATTCTCTTCGCATTGAGCCATTGAGTCTAAATTGAGAAAATGGCTGAGGATCAACAGCAGCAAGAAATAATTAAAATATCGAGTGGTTTTCATAGCTTTTAGATTGAAGAATTCAAAACATTGAATTTGAAACTTGAAGATAATTTGTTTTCAGCTTATTCTTTAATAGAAATGCCCGATTTCTAATAAGTAAAAGTCCTAATCCCTCCATTTAACTGTCGTTTACAATACAACAAATGACCTATTTCCAATAAAACGAAACCTAATTTCAAAGGCATTCGTAACAAAATTAAGTGGAAATGTGTTGATTTAATGACATTTAGATATTAATAAAATCAGTATCTGGTATTATGTTTGTTTCAATTACAGTGAGTTAAGCATCAGTTTATTACCCTAGTTTTTAGTTTGACTTTTTAAAGTCAAAATTTATTAGATAACAATCGAAACTTCTATAAACCTTTTATAAACTCAATAATACAATGTTAAACTCTATCAAGTTTTTAGTAAGCGCTCAAAACCTAATTGTTTCTGTAAGAAAAGAAGATTTGGAAAAGACTGAATTGACGATGATCAATGAATCTGATTGGTGGGCATTCCAAAATTTTTGTTCTGATGTTTTCGGCAAAAATCAATCAAATGATATTGATATCATCGAAGAAATTGATTTTGAGCACGCTGAACTGGCTGATATGGCCTTTGTGAAATTTGCTACTTACAAGTTTCTAATTTCCTCTTATCAGACATTCAAGTCTACCAGACAACCGGCTAGCCTCAACCAGGTAGCTTAACAAGCTTTATTCATTTTTTTTAAGACTTATTTTAAGACTTATTGGGCTAGCTTGTCAAACTTTAATAATTTCGACACAAATTGAATGAACAGCTTGTGTTGAACTTTATTAAAATAGGCTTTCTTGAAATCAGGATCTGGGACATTTTAGATGTTCTTTTAGTGGCATTGCTAATGTATCAAGTATACAAGCTGCTAAAAGGAAGCATAGCATTTAATATTTTCATTGGTTTCCTCCTTGTCTATCTCATCTACTTTTTAGTTGATTTGCTCCAAATGGATCTGCTATCCAATATTTTGGGGCAATTCATTGCAGCTGGATTTCTTGCCATATTTATTGTATTTCAACCTGAAATAAGAAGGTTCCTTCTATTCATTGGTAGAGGAACAGGTCTTGGTGATCGAAATCTATGGAATCGGCTACTTTCTCGTAAAATTTCTCAAACAGTCGTTAGCAATCGAATCGTCAATGGAATCATTAAGGCAGTTAACAATTTGGCTAATGTTAAATTGGGTGCACTTTTGGTTTTTACCAGAAGCAAAGGAGAATATTTCTTTGCAGATACTGGTGTTCTTGTCAATGCTGAAATTTCAAGTAAATTAATAGAATCGATATTTCAAAAAAGCTCTCCATTGCATGATGGCGCGGTAATCATAACTGGCCAGAAAATTTATGCAGCAGCCTGTGTATTGCCCGTTTCAGAAAATCCTAACCTACCACCTAGAATAGGCATGAGACATAAAGCAGCAGTGGGAATTAGCGAACAAGTAGATGCCATTGTTATTGTTGTTTCTGAAGAAACTGGAAATATTTCAATAGCCAACAAAGGAAAATTAAGGTTAAAAGTTTCTCAAAATGCCTTGAAAGAGGCCATCAGCACAATTTTATCTGAATAAGAAACATTAAATGAATTGGCTGGTTTTCAAAAAAAACTTACTTTCACAATTTGTAAAGGAGCATATTATTGCTTATCTTTTGCTAACAGCGAACAAGTCTTTGAATAGAGACTTTTTATGTATGTGTGCCATTTTTAGAGAATAACTATTAAGGATAAATGAAGCAAGTATCGAATTACAATTTGAGGGTTTTAGTTTTAATTTTCACTCTACTCTCCATGTCCTGTTTTACTCAAAAAAAGGTAACCAATACCCCTCCACCAGATGTGGTAAGAGAAGTGGATGTTATCAAAGATCCTACCATCCAGAACCCTGCTGAAGAATCTGATACTAGCAACAGCGTTCCTCCTATTGAAGTTGTTGAAAAGGAAGACCTAATCGAAAAAGAAGAACCAGCTCCATCTGTTTTTGACATCGTATTTCTTTTGCCATTTAATGTAGAAAAAAACAATTTAAATTATGACAATGATTCAATAGCTTCTAAATCTCAAATGGCTTTGGATTTTTATGAAGGTTCATTGATCGGTCTTGAAAAGTTAAAAAATGAAGGCTTTAGCTTCAATGTTTCTGTTTATGATACGAAAAGCTCAGATGCAACTGTAAAGCAAATACTTAAAACGACCAGCATTATGGATGCTGATCTAATTATTGGCCCTGTTTATAATAAACCATTGAAGGTGGTCAGTGAGTTTTGTAAAAAGCATAAAATTCCAGTTGTTTCCCCTCTTTCGCCTAAAACCAGCTTTGTATCTGAAAATCCATATTACCTCAATATTAGTCCTTCAATTGATACGCATTGTGATTATTTGATGGATTATTTTGATGAAATTAATATTGACCAACTCAACATGTTGCATCAAAATCGTCCTCAAGATTTCAAGGTGGCAGATTACTTTGCTAACAAGTATCCCAGTCAAATGGATTCCACTATTGAATTTACTGGAATGCGCATCAATCGCTTGATTTATACGGATCAAAGCAGTGAGTATTTGGCTTCTTATCTTTCCTTGGATCAACCAAATTATTTCTTGGTTGTCTCTTACAAAGAACGCTTTGTTCATGACATGTTGAGTAGATTGTATTCATTGACAGACAGATACGATATCACTGTATTTGGGATGCCCAACTGGTACAAATTTGACAATATTGAGCCTGAGTATTATGAGGGACTAAATATGCATTTCCCAAATAACTATTTTTACAATGAAGATGGATTCAAAGTAAAAGATTTTGAGCGAAATTATTATCTAAGACTCAATAAAAAGCCTACTGAATATGCTTGTAAAGGATATGACATAACCATTGGATTGGGACATCTAATTAGTCAGCACTACGGCAACAAGTTCTCTTCTGGTTTAAATTCTTTTGAAGAATTAGGTACATTTACTGGTTATAAATTTGAGCCTATCTATTCTGATACCTCTGATAAGATCAGTTTCTATGAAAATCAATTCTTGCAATTACTCCATTATAAGGACTATAAAATTCAAAAGGTTAAATAAATTCTTTTCAGTTTTTTGTATTCTTTTCCTTTCCATTTATTCGCAAAGTCTGTTTGCTCAGACAAGTATGGTCCTCAAAGGGCAATTGGAATACGAAGTAAATACCAATGACATTTGGGGTTATTCAGATGATTCGGGCAACGAGTATGCACTGGTGGGTCTTCAAACAGGCTTTTCTATAGTAGACGTCACCGATCCAGCAAACCCTGAAGAATTGTTTTACATCGAAGGACCTGAAGGAGTTTGGAGAGACATCAAAACTGCTTACGATCATGCTTATGTAGTCAATGAAGAAGAACAGGGAATGTTAATCGTCGATCTTAGCGAATTGCCTGATACAATTTATCACAGCAGATTTACAGCAGATTCATTGCTTTCAACTGCGCACAATATTTATATAGACGAAAACAACATTGCCTATCTCGCAGGTTACAACAATATTGCTGGCGATGTACCCGGAAATGAAAGAGGACTTTTAATGTTCGATTTGAATGACGATCCTAAGAATCCCACCTACATCGGTTCTTATAATGATGCTTATGTTCATGATGTTTATGTAAAAGATGACATTGCTTATACTTCTGAAATTTATGAAGGCCATTTCAGAATCCTTGATGTCAGTGATAAAGCCAATCCAGTTATATTAGGTCAACATACAACTCCAAGTAATTTCACGCACAATGCCTGGTTATCTGAGGACGGAAATTTCTTGTTTACAACAGATGAGGTGCAGGATGCCTACATTGGTGCTTACGACATTAGCGACTATTCTCAAATTTTCGAGACGCATCGCTTTCAATCCAGCCCTGGTGAAGCGATCATTCCTCATAATGTTCATGTAAAAGATGAGTTTTTAGTAATCTCTTATTACACCGATGGGCTTGTTGTGGTCGATGCCAGTCAAAAAGATTTAATGATTCCAGTTGAAAAGTACGACACTTCTCCACAAGGCGGTGGCAGTTATGCTGGTTGTTGGGGGGCCTACCCTTTCCTTCCAAGTGGTAATATCCTTGCTACTGACCGACAAGAAGGTTTGTTTATTATAGAAGCTGCCTACAAAAGAGCTTCGTATTTAAGAGGAAGTGTTGCTGATAGTGAAACCGGAGCCACACTTAACAATGTTGAAGTAAGAGTGCTCTGGTCCGAACAAAAAGTCTTTACCGATATTTTTGGTAATTATAAAACCGGATACCACAGCCTGCCAAATGAAAAAAGAATCCGCTTTTCTAAAGCTGGATACAAAACAAAAATTGTTGAAGGAATTGTTTTCGATGAAACTCAAACGCAATTTCTAAATGTTTTGCTTGAACCCGTAGAGCCACTTTCACTTTCAATAAGTATTTTAGATTCTGAAAGCCTGGAGGCATTGGACAATGTCGAAATTGAAATGTTCGATGAAAACAATTATTACCAAAGCAATACTGGCGATTTGGCTCAAGCAATCATCAATGATATTTTACCCAACAACTACAGCCTGATTATTGGTAAATGGGGCTATCAAACTCAATTGCTGAACGCTGTTGAAGTACAAGGAGAAACTTTGGTGCTTAAACTCGATAAAGGATACTTTGATGATTTCTTTTTCGATTTTGGATGGAATGCTCAAGATGGTCTATGGGATTGGGCTGATCCAATTGGAACACAAGCAGATTCGCTAGATTTTTCTTTTTGCAATCCTGAATTCGATTTCAGTCTTGATCTAGGAAACCATTGCTATGTAACGAAAAACCTGGGGAATGAATATGAACAAGATGATATCGACAATGAAACAGCCACTTTAGAATCCCCTGCAATGGACTTATCTGCCATTGATGACCCTTATTTATCATTTTTTAGCTGGTACTGTAGTGCGAATGAAGAGGGCACAAATGGCGCCTTTGAAATTTATTTAAAGAATGAAATGGAAGAGGTATTTGTTGCCAATCTTCCAATTGGTTCTGATTGGGTCTTTAATTCAATAAAAATCAGTGATTACATTTCACCGACCAGCACAACATCCGTTGTTTTCAAATTGAGTGATGATGACAATGGAAGTGGAAATGATAGGATTAGCGAAGCAGGCTTGGACTTTTTCCAAGTAACAGATTCTGCAATTGTTGATCCAACCTACTATGATCCTACGATCGGATTGAATCAGGCCGTAAATCAGTCGATGAATCCCTTTAAAATAAGCTCCTTTCCCAATCCATTTCACGATGAAAACACGCTTTCGTTTGAAATACCTAATGAAAGTATAGAATTAAACAATTGGCTTACTGTATTCGATTCTAAGGGCAAAAAAGTGTTTCAAGCCAAACTAAATCATGGCCAAAAAAGCTTTAAATGGGGTGAGAATTTAGAACCTGGATTGTATTTCATTAATTTATCCAATGAAAATTTCACGCAAAACATAAAGGCAATCAAGGTAAGATAAAATCTTATAGACAAACTAAAGATTTTTTTGAACTAATGCCTTCTCCTTACTTGATTTCAGATCATAGTTTTATATTTGCTACCTGTTAGAATCTATTAAAGTATATGGTTAATAGCCAGTCCGAGCACTATTGAATGAAGTACATCAGCCAAAATCCTGCAAATGGGAAGATTTTAAAAACCTTTAATTCCATTTCAGACAAAGAATTGGAGCAAAAGCTTGTCGATTCCCTCTTTGCCTTTGACATCAACAGAACCAGTTCTGTTAGCATCAGGTGTAAAAGGTTAATCCAATTGGCTGACCAATTGGAAAATAAAAAGGCTGAATTGGCCAATATTTTTGCCGTTGAAATGGGCAAACCGATCAAGCAGGCAATGGCCGAGGTTGAAAAGTGCAAAACGGTTTGTTACTACTATGCCGAACATTCCAAAGAAATTTTAAAAGATCAAGAAATTGAAACGTCGTTTTCAAGCAGTATCGTCCAATATGCTCCTTTGGGCATAGTTATGGGGGTAATGCCATGGACCTATCCTATTTGGCAAGTTATCCGCTTTGCGATTCCTGCTTTGGTTGCCGGCAATAGTGTTATACTAAAGCATTCTCCACTTCTTCCCCAAAGTGCTTTAGCCATTGAACAATTGTTCAAGGATGCTCATTTCCCTGAGAATCTTTTTCAAAATGTATTCATCAGCCATTCACAAGTTGAAAGGCTTTTGGAAGATGAACGCGTTCAAGGATTGGCTTTCTCCGGAAGTTTGCAATCTGGAAGAATTCTGGCTGCAAAAGCCGGAGGCGCGATTAAAAAAACGGTGCTTGAACTAGGTGGCAATGATGCTTTGATTGTTTTGGCGGATGCTAAAATAAAGGAAGCAGCAGAAACGGCTGTCGCATCGAGAATGATGAACAACGGTCAAAGTTGCCTTGCTGCAAAAAGATGGATTGTAGACCAACAAGTTGCCGAACCATTCTTGGACATTTGCATGGATTTGGTTTCTAAATTGGTGGTTGATGATCCGCGAAAACAAGAAACAACCATCGGTCCATTGGCGACTGAAGGGGTAAAAGCCAAACTATTGGATCAAATTACTGAAGCGGAAAGCAAAGGAGCCAGATTGATGATTGGTGGAAAATCCATAGACAAAAAAGGCTTTTACGTTGAACCGGGAATTCTATTTGATGTCAAGCCTGGAATGCAAGCCTTTCATGAAGAACTCATGGGTCCAGTAGGTTCAATGATTATTGCGGGCGATACGCATCATGCAATTGAGTTGGCCAACAATAGTAAATATGGATTGGGTGCAGGAATTTGGACAACTGATATTAATAAATCTTCAAGAATTGCCAAACAACTTAAAGTTGGAACTGTCTACGTCAATTCAATGGTTCAATCCAATGTCCACCTCCCATTTGGAGGAATCAAAAACTCAGGCTATGGTAGAGAATTGGGCTCTTATGGTTTACTTGAGTTTGTCAATGTCAAAACCATAGTGATAAAATAGAGCTCTCCTTTGTCGATATGACAGGTGGTGTGTGGATGACAGCTGGTTTGTGTCACAGTGGAGCCGTGGAATAGATCAGGCCAATGGAATGACAGACGGACAGAATTAAGAAGTTGTTAAGCTTTGTGAAAAGCCAAAATGAAAGCCCTCCTATTATTAAATATCTAACATCATTTGTTTATTTTTATAAATGTCTTTATCTGAATCTGATATCAAGGCCATTCAAAGCAAACTGAATGCTTTAAAAGGTGAAATTCAAAAAGTTATCATCGGTCAGGAATCTGTCGTTGATTTGGTTTTGGTTGCTCTGTTTTCCAATGGCCATGCCTTGTTGCAAGGGGTGCCTGGATTGGCAAAAACACTGCTTGTCAAAACATTGGCTGCCTCTTTGGATTTGTCCTTTGGAAGAATTCAATTTACACCCGATTTAATGCCTTCCGATCTTATTGGAACAGACCTATTGATGGAAGATCCAGAAAGTGGAAAACGATATTTCGAGTTTATCAAAGGTCCCTTGTTCAACAACATTATTTTAGCGGATGAAATAAACCGAACACCACCTAAAACACAAGCCGCCTTATTGGAGGCCATGCAAGAAAGAAAAATCAGTTATGCTGGTAAAAGTCATCAGCTCGATTTGCCTTATTTAATTCTTGCCACGCAAAATCCGATTGAACAAGGTGGTACTTTTCCTTTACCCGAAGCACAGCGCGATCGTTTCTTGCTTCAAATAGATTTGGATTATCCAAGTGAAGCAACTGAATTGAAAATACTGCAATCGAAATCTGAAAAAATGCTGCACTCAGTTGAAGCACAAATGAGCAAATCAGAATTGATGAAGATTCAAGAATTGGTTGATGAAATTTATATCGATGATAAAATTTATAGACGCATCAATAAAATCATTCGCAACAGTCGACCGCAAAGTAGTGAGATAGCTCAGGTAAAAGAAAACCTGGAATGGGGAGCAGGGCCAAGGGCTGGACAAGCGTTGGTCCAGGCTGCAAAAGCAAATGCTTTTCTGAACAAGCGTCTTTCGGTAATTCCAGCCGACATTGAAAAGTTGCTAGAACCCATTTTGATCCATCGGCTAATTCTCAATTTCAATGCTGAAGCTTCTGGAATAAATAAAAAAGACATTATACAAACATTGTTCAATCAATCAACTTGATTTGAAAGAAAAAGTTTCCATATTAAATTTGATCGGAAATGGAAAACTCGAAAAACTGGATAAGCTTTATCTGCTTTCCAAACTCAAAGCAAATTCCTTTCTGCGGAGTGTTCATTATAGCCAAATAATGGGACAAGGAACCGAATTCAGCCAATATCGAGCCTACCAACCTGGGGATGATATTAGAAGGTTGGATTGGAAAATGTATGCACGCTCTGACAAGTTCTTTGTCCGAGAATCGGATCAAAGTAAAGGGATAAAATTTCATTTCATTTTAGACGGATCGGCCTCCATGTTGCATGAAGACGAAGGCTTGAAGAAATTGGATTATTCCAAATACTTAACAGCGGCATTGGCTTATATTGGATTTAATCAAGGCGATGAAATTGAGTTGTCAATAATAAACTCTGATCAGAGCATTGCTTATGGTAAAATAAGTTCTTATAAGAAATTTGTTCAAACCATTCATCCCATAAAAGCAAAAAAAACATGGGATAAAACTTTTCACATAAACAGTTCTCGGCTTCAAAAAACCTTGATCATTGTTCTTAGTGATTTTCATGAAATGCAGGATGAAATAAAAAACAGCATTTTGAAGGCTAGACATGCCAATAATGAAATCTTGACTTTTTGTTTGCTGAGCGATAATGAAATAAACTGTACATACTCCTTAAATTCTCAATTGCAAGATTTGGAGACGAAAGAAATCATCACAATAAAAAACAAAGCTTCGCAAAAAAAGTATTTAGAACAGCTAGAAAAAGAACTAGCCGAATACAAACAAGAATTTGCAGCAAAAAACATTGATTTTCAAATCATCAATTGCAGCAATGACATAGACCAACAAATCAAAATGGTTTTGGAAAAAAGGATGTTGATTCAAAGAAATCTAAATTGAGTTTTCTAAATCCCATATATCTGCTAGGACTGACAAGTATTTTCATTCCCATTCTGATTCACTTTTGGAACAGAAAGCAAAGTCCACCAATTAAAGTTGGATCAATAAAAAGATTTGAATCGGATTCTAAAGAGCAAGCCAAAAAATTTCATTTCAAAAACCTCCCACTTTTAATAAGTAGAATCATCTTGTTGGCCCTGTTTTCCATATTGGCTGCAGGACTGTTTTATCCAAAAAATGAAATCATCAATAAAGAGATCGATAAGGTCTTACTAATAGATTACGAGCTAAAAGGAAAAGAAGTGCTCCCCAAATTGATTCAAAAAATCGACAGTACCAACAGAACAATTTATTTTACTGACAGCCTTTCAAAGCAAAACTATTGGACAGAGTTAAATGCCATACTTGGACTTCAATTCATTCCAGATACTGTCCAATTTATTGGATACAATCAACTTAAAAATTTCACGGGTAAAAAGAAAGAATTCCCATTTTACATAGATTGGATACTTATTCCAAAAGAAACTGAGCGCGCGTTTAGTTTGCAAAATTCCCAAAATAACTTGCTAGCAAATTCTTCAGAAACCAACATACATTATGTTCAGGGCCAAGCGCAAGCTCTTGAGAACAACTTCAGACTGAAGGACACTTTGAAGATTTTAAATTTAACTAAAAAGAATCATCCGGCATTTTACAAAGTAAAATCAGCGATAGAAATTTTACAAAAACAAAGCCCTTTCCAATTGGTGCTGGTTTCATCAGAAGAAATACTTTCGAGTAAAACCAGAGCATTCGACCTTCTTTTGAGTTCAGACAAAATAGACCAAAGTGCTGAAAGCTTTAAGTTCAGCAAAGAGCTTCATTTTCACCAGTCTGAAATTCATTTAACTTCTCAAATAGAAAAGAGAAATAGCCAAACAATTGTTCACTCAGATTTTACAAAAAAAGATCCTGATTTGATTTATAAAATTGGGCAGTTAATTTATCAAAACAAGGAATTAGAAAACTTCATTTCAAACAATGACAATAGAATTGTTTCATCAAAACTATTGGCCAATAAAAAAAATTTCCAAAAGACGAAACCAACAGAATTGACCAGAACTAAAAAAATCAGTCTCCATAATCCATTGTGGATTTTAATCGCATTGAGTTTGTTCGTGGAACGATTTCTTGCTTTCAAATCTGTCAAACCCTAAAATCAGGAAGTCAATAATTCAATCAAAAAACAATGCTAAAAGACTTTAGCCTTTGTAGCTAAATTACAATGAAAGAAAGCAATCAAAATATCGAAGTCCTGCCAATTACAAAAAAAGTGATTGGAAAAGGCAATCTGATTTTGGGGAGACTCCAGTTCAAGCATGATTTATTGCGTGCTGCTGAATCCTTTCTACTATTCTCAGCCTTCGGTACTATTTGTATGGCCTTTACCTATTTTCTTTTTGGTCATGGAATCCACTTGTTTGTCTTGCAAATTTTTCTGTTCTCTTTATTCCTTTTCTACACTTGGAAAAGAATGGATTCGAACAATAGCAAAGAGAAGATGATTGCACACTTGAATGAGAAGCATCCACAATTGGAATTTTCTGCAGCTTTGTTTGACAGCAGCCCTGAAGAAAGATCTGCAATGCAAGAATTGCAATATCAAAGATTGGAAAGGACCATTGAGGCTGTAAAAATTGACACGAAACTAGCTCACAGATTATTACATCTTACATTGCTACTCATAGTCTCCGTTTTGGCAAGTGGAATTTTTCTAAGTTCCAGACTTTTCATCATGGAGTTCTTTGGAACCAAACAGACGGAAATGGTTGAAATGCATCAATCGAACATCTCAAACAAAAAGAATGATGCTTCCACAGACAAACAATTTGTTTTTCCAGAAATAGTCAAAAAAGAGCTTTCAATAAATCCTCCTAGTTATACTGGTATTGGAAAATATTTAGCACAAAAGGATCAAGCTTTTTTTCAAGAAGGAAGCGACATTACTTGGCAAGTCGCATTAACAAAAGAAGCCAAAGAGCTAAGCTTACAGTTCAGCGATGGAACGGAAATTTCATTAGAGCCCAAAGGAAACAGTAATTATCTTCTAAGCAAAACATTCAACAAGTCCTTTTATTACCAATATAAAATAACCGCTTTGAATGGAGAAATGCGCCTTTCAGATTTATTCAAAATGACGCTTATTAAAGATGAATTACCCGAGATAAACATCAGCGATCAAGCAGCTTATTCGAGTATCAAAATTGACCAATTGAAAGCCCATTTTATAGAAGCTAAACTAAGCGACGACTACGGCATTGATTCTGTTTTATTGGCAACCACCATTAGCCAAGGATCGGGAGAATCCGTCAAATTTAGAGATTCGATCATACATTTTAATCTGAACAAATCGAAGTTTATAGATTTCAAAACGAATCTGTATCTAAAGCAAATGAAGTTAAAACCTGGCGATGAACTCTATTGGCAAATTGCTGCAAAAGACAATCAAAGACCCAAAGGAAAATGGAAAACAAGCGATACGTATATCATTAGCATTGCTGATACCAGCTTGCAAGCACAATTGGCAGGTTCGGCGATGCCAACAGATTATATGCCTGCCTATTTCAGAAGTCAACGACAAATAATTATTGACACCGAAAACCTTCTAAAGGAAAAAGCCAATATTAGTGAAACTGAATTCAAGGAGAGAAGCAATTCCATTGGCATAGATCAGAAAATATTGAGGCTTCGCTATGGGAAATTTTTAGGCGAAGAATTTGAAAGTACCGCTGGTGGACACGCTGGACATGAC
>CALBCY010000052.1 GCA_937927195.1 uncultured Chitinophagales bacterium | reverse complement strand
CCCACACAATTGCAATCCGCATCATACGCATCGTTTATTGATTGGGGATTGTTGTCATCGCAGGCTGTTCCAACTTGTTCAGGCGGACATTGCGAATATGCAATAAATGAAATGAAAGAGAAAAGTAGACATACAATGATTCGCATTTCTATGGGGTTTATATTTTTACAATAGATATAGAAATCTCTATTAAGAGAATTAGTTAATTTCTTTTATTGAAGATTCTTTAAGACTTGTTTATGGTAAATCCAGACTTTAAATTCACAAATAGCATTAGTTTAACAATAATTTCTGTTAGAAACATTATTACATATAACTCATGGTGGTGAGAATATCCAAAAAAATAATTGTTGGGAAACCATGTTTGACCTGTCTCCACCCAGATCTATGAATTTAAAGTGACTAGTTGATTGTCAACCACTTTTGTTGAATACAAGTTAAATGATATTTATGAGATATGAAATGTTTTTTTAGTAAAAGTTTTTTTTAGCTGTAACCTTGAGGCCATAAGTTGTTGAATTTAAATCTTGTCATATATATGCAATAAAAACAGCCATTTATTAAATATGTCCAACAAGCAAAATTAACAGATAGTAAATAAAGCAGCACTAACAACAAAAGCGAAGCTAAGGGATGCAGCATTAATAAGTGAGTTATTTATTTTGTATCCCTAAGTGTACCAACAGGCGAAGCCGTACCAAAAGCGAAGCGTAAACCAAATCTAAAGTCTCGGATCAACCGCCTCACTCTCAAGCGCCAATACTGCGAATACACTTTCATGCACACTTCTTAATGGATGCTTATTGACAAATCGTTCCAAAGCTTCAATACCCAAGGCAAATTCTCTCAAAGCCAAAGAACGCTTGCGGGACAAACCACGCTTTTTTAATCTGCTCAAATTGCCTGGCGCATCGTAGTCTGAGCCATAAATGATCCTTAAATATTCCTTGCCTCTACATTTTACTGCCGGTTGTAAAAGTCCCTTGTTGTCTTTTTCGATGAAATTGTATGGTTTCACAACCATCCCTTCACCTCCTTGCTTGGTCAATTCCATCCACCAGTCAATTGCATTCTGGATACTGCTGTCTTCATTGATGTCAATAATTTTATAAGGCGTTTTATAAAATAGGCCATTTGCTCCTTTTGATAAGCGTGAAATGTTTTCCATGTGCCATTCATGGGATTGGTTCACATGAACCTTGCCTTCTGTTGCTAAAATGTGAAATGGTGCCAATCGGTAGTCACGGACAGATTTCACCTCCCAACAATATTGCTGGTAGGCTTCTACAAAAGCAGTATTTGCTTTTTCTTTGTATTGAAATTTCTGTAAAATTGTATCTAAATTTTCAATGCCACGATTTTTTGCTGATTGCAATGCTTGGGTAACAACTGGTAATGCATTTTTCGCCGCCGAACCAACTGCAGCATATTGTCCTTTTAACAAGGCCTGTGCTTTGGCTGACCAGGGCATTAGTTCGCAATCTAAGCAGGCCCAGTCCGTATTGAAATTTGACCAAAACCCAGCATCCGACAATTCTTTGTTGACAATTTCTAAGAATTCCTTTTCTAGCTTTTCATCTGTAAAAAAGTTTCTGCCAGTTCTGGTAAAACATTTTCCAATTCCTTCATCTTGAATGCCGAATCGTTCTAGAATAACTTGTTCGTTTTTACCAATTACCAAAACAACTCTAGATCCCATGTGCTTTTCTTCACAAACAATCTTTTGAACTCCTCGCTTCAAGTAATAATTGATTGCCTGAAGTGGATGTTCCAAATATGTTTCTTCCTCACTTACTTCACAAGGCGACATAGTGGGAGGTAAATAAATCAACCACTTTGGATTGAGCGCGAAGCGGCTCATGACTTCCAATGCATTGATGGAATTCTCTTCTCTAATCGTGATGTTGTTGCTTAAGCGTGTTTGAATGACTCTTTTACCAATCACGTCTTCTATATTCAATAAGTCATCTGATTCCTGTTGGATCGAAAGCGGATTCATAGATTGCTCTTCCAAGGGGCTAGATGGTTCGCAATAGGTTTCTTTTGCCGCTACTGAAATTAATTCTTCTTCAGGGTATCTCAAAGCGGTAAGATTTCCACCAAAAACACATCCCGTATCAATATCGATGGTATTGTTTACCCACTCAGCTTTGTGAATGGCAACATGTCCATAAACGACCTTTGCTCTTCCTCGGTAATCCAAAGCCCAATTGAGGCGAATTGGTCGTCCGTGTTCATCGGTTTCTCCAGTGGTGTCACCATAGAGGCAAAACGAACGAATTGCTCCAGAAGCACGCCCAATCATGTTTTCAGTGATCCCAGCATGAGCAACCACCAATTTTCCATCGTCAAAAATATAATGACTGATTAAGCTGTATAAAAATTCTTTTAAAAGGAATTTGAAATCTTCCGTTTCATTGGCTAGCTGTTGTATGGTTAAATCAAAACCATGCAATTGATTGACTTTCTTTCCCTTCAACCATTTCTGTAATTTGGCATCGTGGTTTCCGCAAACACAAAAGGCCATTCCGTTTTTGACCATGCTCATTACCAACTTTAAAACTTGAGGAGATTTCGGACCACGATCTGCAAGATCTCCCACGAAAATAACTTTTCTATCGTGATCTGCTTTTGTTTCATAACCGTAAAAGTTTTCATCGTATGGTCTTTCTGAAATTTCATAAGACAAAGTTTCCAACAACTCAACCAATTCGTCAAAGCAGCCGTGGACATCACCAATGATGTCGAAAGGCCCGCTTTCTTCTTTTTTGTCATTGTACAATTTTTCTCTGAAAATGCCTGAAACAGCATTGACTTCTTCCTCGGATTTTAAAGTGTGAATTTTATTAAATCCTTCTTTTTTTAATGACTTTAACGAACGTCTCATTTGGCTCGTTTGCATTCTTAATACATGTGGAGGCAAATTTCTGTCAGTCCTAGCTTTGTTTCTTTTTTCACAAATAGAAGGTGGAATGTCAAGAACAATTGCAATGCCGAGTGTGTGAAACTCTTTGGCCAATTTCATTAAACCACTTCTCGATTCAGGTTGGATGTTTGTAGCATCCACAACAGTTAATAAACCGTTTTTTAATCTTTTTGAGACAATGTAATGCAATAATTCAAAAGCATCATTGGTCGCTTCTTTGCTGTTTTCATCATTCGAAACGATGCCTCTACATTCATCTGAAGAAACGATTTCTGTATTGCGAAAATGTTTCGCTGCGAAGGAGCTTTTGCCGGAGCCTGAAGTTCCGACAAGCAAGATCAATGATAATTCTGGTACTTTAATTTGCATAATTGATTTGGAAATATGATATTGAAAATATAACCTTAATCTGCTTTACTTTGCTGTTATCACCAAAGTAGTTGAATGAGCTTTCTCCCACTAGCATAATGATTAACATAAGGATTTTAAAACTGGTTCATTTTTCTATTTTAAAATGATCAATTGGAAAATAAGGCAAAATGGAACTAAATTCACGGTAATATTGCTTAACAATTAAGTCAGCTATATAATAATTATGAATTGGGATCAACTTAAAAAAGAATTTGTTTACAGCACTGCTCGATCAGGTGGTGCTGGTGGACAGCATGTTAACAAGGTTGAAACCAAAGTCATTGTTAAATTCGATGTACTAAAGTCAGAAGTTCTATCTGAAGAGGAAAAAGAAATTCTTCTGACAAAATTAAAAAAGCGATTGGGCAAAAGCAAAAAGCTATCCATGTATTGCCAAGCCACAAGATCACAATTGACGAACAAAGAACGACTCACTGATAATTTCATTCGTTTCATTAGGAAAACACTTGAAAAGCAAAAAAAACGGATACCAATCAAAATGAACAAAGTCAAAAAAGCTAAAATCTTGGATGAAAAGAAAAAGCGCGGTCAAGTCAAACAATTGAGAAAAAAAATCCGATTGGGTTCTTAGGCCCTCTTTTTTAAGCTTTTAGCCATTGGCTATTTGCCTTTGGTTTTTTTGAAATTTATTTCCTTTGTTCAAATTTTAAACGTAAAAATACTGGGCAAAAGTCAAATTGAGTCTGTTTGATGTTAGAGTCGAAGTATCTCAATTTTACGGCACCACTATTTGTTTTATAAATTTCTATGTGTCCTATTGTGAACTATGTGGTTCAAAATTACAAACCACAATAACAAAGTTTTAAGAATTTCTATGTGTCCTATTGTGTACTATGTGGTTCAGAATTACAAACCACAATAACAAAGTTTTAAGAATTTCTATGTGTCCTATTGTGAACTATGTGGTTCAGAATTACAAACCACAATAACAAAGTTTTAAGAATTTCTATGAGATTTTGCCAAACCTTTCTGTACTTGCTTGGACAAACGGTTCAATTTTTTCACCGATTGCCTATTGTTTGCAGTTTGGTAATAGGCCAATAATTCTGTGATTTCATCTGCACGCAAAACAACTTTTTCAATGGTTTTGCTCACAATAGAGTTCCCCGAATTTCTTTTCGCCAATTCGACAGCCAATACCAAGGGCACAGATCTTAAATTCATCTCCGTTCTCGCATAGATCGCCAACTTGGCCACGAACGCTGGATTGGTTTTGTCAATCAATTTTTGAATTCGCTTAATTCGATCGTCTGCTCCCTCATAAGAGGTATTGCTCAAGCCGCTAGTAACAACTGAAGTGTACAATTCTACCTCAGGAGAAACACGATAAGCATTTGCACCTTGGTGATTTTTGATCTTCTTATTTCCTTTACTAAATAAATTGAATCTCATGATTGATAAATTTAAAAATGATAAAACCTTTGATCAAACAAATAAGTTCCGCTTGATTGATGATTCAAAGTAAAAACACTACTGCGCAATTATTTTACGCAGTAGTGTTTTTTTATTTTTTGAATGAAATCTAAGTACTAGAAATTTTTTGTGCGACTCCGCTGGAGTCGACTATTTTGTCTTCATTTTTTACTAACCTAGTTTGACCGCAGAGCGGTCGCACAAACAAATCATGGGTAAAATTAAGTTTTGTCTAGTACTCAAAAATGAAATATTAGATTCTAAGACATGGTTTTTTGCTCCACACTTCGTTAGCTAGATTCGCAAACATAATCAACGATTGGAGCTTCCCAAATCGATGGAACTTCTAGTTTCCTAATCATCTTTTCCAAAATGTTTTGAGGAACTGGATGTGCTCGATTCAAATTTTGGTTTTTCAATTGTTGATAGGGAACTTCAAGGTAAACCAATCTGGTTTTGGCTCCATAGGATTGAAAAAGTGAAATCAAAGGATGCCTCAAGTTTCTCGTGATATTTGTTGCATTCCAAACAAATGATTTTTTCTGTCTCAGTAAAACTCTTGCTTCTTCTTTTGCCAACTGAATGACTCTACCATTCCCCTTGGAATCTTTTGGTGAAATGCGATTTGCCCGTCTGATGCTATCTAAAGAAACAATTGGCCATTCTTTGAAATTGTTTTTGATAAAAGTGTCTTTGCCTGTTCCTGGCAAGGCACTCATCATGACCACTTCAAAACAATCCTTTTCGAATGGGATGTAATCAGCAGAGCCCTCTTCTTTTTGGAAATATTGATATCGACCTAAATCACTTTCGAAAGGCCGAGCCTGTCCAAGGCAATTTTGTTCTATGCAATATTCTCTAAACAGCTCTACTTTATGTAATAGCTCTTCTTGGTCCTCGCAAATTCTGCCCAGTACATCCGCTTTTGAGAGTAAGTACAGTAGTTTTGTGTCAACCTCCATACTTGCTTGAAATAGCGCCTTTTGGGGATTTGGTTTTTCAAAAACCCATAAAGGGAATCCATGAAAACGAACCAACTTCGCAATGGTTTCCTTGGTCTTGAAACTTGTGGGAATCTCCTTGTATAGAATATTTCTTGCCGTGTATTCTCCTTTCTTTGCATGTCCACCAGAAGTGATTCTTCCATTGGGTTCAATCACTGTCGTCGATCGTTTTTCTACATCATGTAAGAGTGCTGCTCCGAAAAGAATTTCACGCTCCTGTTCTTCTAGTTCTTGATATTCTTCCAAATTCAACAAAGCCTCCATGACCATTCTTGTGTGAACAGCAACATCTCCTTCCGCATGATAAATTTTATCTTGAGGAACTCCTTCCATATCTTGAATCCAAGAAAATGTATTCCTTATGTGCTCCCAGTTTTTATTTTCTATTATTTTCCACATTGTATTCCCATTTTAATTTAGCACGTTTCCAGTTTCTAGTCCAATGCTCATCTGTTTTAACATGATCTTTGCGAACATATTTAAAAACATTTTGCTTGAAATCATTTACTAGGAATCCATCAGTATTTCTACTGACAATACCTTCCATAGTACAAGTTTGATCACTTTGTACATCGATGGATTGAAATGCACTTTCTTGTTTAACAATATTAAGAACTTCTGCTTTATAAATTTCTTCTGTTTTTGGAATGGTAAAAGCTATTTCTGGAACTGTTGGGAAATCTAAGACTGCTGCATAAAATTTCACCTCTTCCCAAGATAACCATCGATCCATTTCACGAACAGCGAATACATAAAAATGTGCTTCAATGTTTTTATATTGAATGGAGTGAATGGCATATAGGTTTTCACCAAATATTTCCAAATTCTTGAAATCATTTTTGTGCAACTGCCAGCGTTCTTTTAGGTATCCAGCCCAGGGATGTCTGGTTGGAGCAATATGTGAACGTGCAAATACACCGTATTGGTTGAGGCAGGTATTTTCACCATCTAACTTTTCAGTATGGACAACTTTTTTGATGCGAGCGAGATCATTCCAATAGTTGAAATTGAATCGGTCGTCACTTGTTGTTCCAGGGGAAAAGGGATAGTGAAAAGTCCGCCCATATTTTCTAGACAAACTCATGATAGTAATTTTTTACCAGATGCTAGACCTCGATGTTTTGAATAGACCTATTGTCTGGTATTCAATTAATAAATAAAAAATAAGAATAAAATGCTCATTGAATATCTCATTGATTTAATTGAGTATGAGCAATAGGAAATCTGTTATTGACTTGAAATCAATTTCAACAGATTTTGTATGGTAAGTTTATAATCACATTTTCTTTAAAAAGCTATGCTGCTATTTAGGCCAGCAATTAGGAAGCGTTTCTTTTATAAAATTACTAACTATCTTGTCAATAGAATGGTTCCATTTCAAGACAAGTATTATATATAAGGGGCATTAAAGCTTAGATGTGATCTATGTTTCAATGTGGTTCTGATTTTTAAAACACATAGGACACAATAGTGCACATAGAAGAATTCGTAATTAGATTCCAAGCCAACTTATTCCTATCAATTATTCGCTCCAAATCAGATTGTGAAAGGCAGGCCAGAAATATATTGGCTTTAAGATTTGTAAGTTTAAAACACATAGGACACAATAGTGCACATAGAAGAATTCGTAATTGGATTCCAAGTCAACTTATTCCTATCAATTATTCGCTCCAAATCTGATTGTGAAAGGCAGGCCAGAAATATATTGGCTATAACAATAGTTCGGTAACTTTTTAGGGTGAAATTTGGGTAATAAAAAAGGAAGGATCATATTGGTAAAATGCAACTTCTCCCAAACAACCCTTCCGATCAGAG
>CALBCY010000051.1 GCA_937927195.1 uncultured Chitinophagales bacterium | reverse complement strand
ATCCGCTTTTTTATGTTGTATGCTATACTTTTATCAGGTTAAACAATACATATAAAATAAGTGACATGTGTTTTTTGTAATTAATATGGCTAATGAAAGGTGAACTTGAGCAAAGAAAATGAGCAAAGAAAATGAGCAAAGAAAATGAGCAAAGAAAATGAGCAAAGAAAATGAGCAAAGGGTCAATTATCATAGGATACTTAGGAACGAGCGTATAGCCTTCAAACTGGGATTTACTAGTTTGCCAAGCCCTTTCTATCAAAAGTGCAAATACATTACATTAATAAAGAAGAGTTTGCTAAAAAATCATTAAAACAAAGTATTCAACTGACCGTAAAAAATCTAGACTAACAAAGAAATGCTGATAATCTCATGTGTAGTGATTTGGCTCAAAACCAATGCACTAATCCTATGCTTTTAGTTAAATCAAATGGGTGCTTGTCAAAGATTCTGCAACAGGATTACAACCTGTTTTACTTGGATTCGCTAATAATGATTTAGGGATGCAGCATTAATAAATCAGCGTTGGCTGCCGATCCGATTTGATAGCATTTGATTGCATTTAACTTCAATTTTATAAGGTATTTTTTGAGGCAAAGCCCACAAGCATAATGATAAAAAATAAGGATGTAAAATTGAAATTAAAAATTTGCAAGCGAGACAATTATATACATTGAATCCCTAAACTTGAATTACATTGTTGCGACGGTTAATGGTCGTGTTTGAAAAATACAATCGTGAAGATATTGTTCGCTATATTTGCAGGCGAATTTGAAAAATAATACTAAATACATAGGTATGAAAGAAATGACATTAGAAGAGCTGTCAAGTATAAGAGGAGCAGTATCTTCTGAAGCTATTGAGGAATTATTCAATTCTATTAAAAGTGCTAATCCTAAGCTAGATGAAAATTCAGTTTTTAGCAAAAAAGTAGATGCAGTTGATTTAGACAGTTTGCGCGATGATGTAGTTGCCAAAAGCTCAATAATAGAGAGAAAAATTATAGTAGATAATTTCCCAAAGGAAAAGAATGGTTTCTTAGTTGTTTTGAAGGTCATTGAGGATTAATTATACAATATAGAATTATGATAGATTCAGTTATTTTAGATTTACATAAACGGTTACAATTAGGTGAAATTTCATGTGTTGACTTAGTAGAAGAAAAACTAAGTGCTTTAAATCAGAATCATTATAATACTACCAATTTTTTATTAGATGATTTAGCATTAAGTCTAGCTAAAAATGTTGACCAAAAAATCAAAAATAAAGAGAAGATTGGTCTGTTTGAAGGGATTCCATTTGGAATAAAAGATGTTTATTTGCTGCAAGGCTATCCTGCATCTGCAAGTTCGAATTTCTTAAAAGAGTATAAATCTCCTTATACAGCTACTGCTATTCAAAAATTATTAAATGTTGGGGCAATTCCAATTGTTAAAGAAAATTGTGACAGTTTTGGACATGGGAGTACGAATGAAAATTCGATTTTTGGTCCTGTGAAAAATGCAAATAATATGGACCTGGTTTCAGGTGGATCAAGTGGAGGTAGTGCTGTTAATGTTGCCAAGGGCTATACTGTTTTTTCAATCGGTGGGGATACTGGTGGTTCAATTCGACAGCCTGCTGGTTTTAATCAAGTTTATGGACTAAAGCCATCTTACGGTCGTGTCTCTAGATATGGACTTATGGCTTATGCCTCCTCTACAGATTGTGTTGGCCCAATAGCAAAATCAATAGACGACATCGCTCTTGTACTTAATGTTATTAGTGGTAAGGATTTTCGTGATCAAACTACTTTCGAAACAGCGGAAGTTGATTTATCAAAAAAAGTAGATTTTCAAAATTTGACGATTGGATACTACAAAGATTTTTTGGAAAATGATGGTTTAGATAATGAATTCAAGAATCGCTTTTTAAAGCTGTTGAAAACATTAGAATCAAAGGGAGTTAATATTAAAGAATTTGATTTTAAAGAAGTAGGTACATTGGTTTCGACTTATTATGTAATAGCGATGGCTGAAACTGCTTCCAATTTAGCTCGCTTGGATGGTTCAAACTATGGAGAAAGAATAGAGGCAAACACTTTAAAAGAAAGTTATGCAATTACTCGATCGCAAAATTTCACATCTGAAACTAAAAGAAGAATAGTAGCTGGTAATCAAGTCTTGTCTCAGGGATATTCGGATGAAATTTATTTGAAGGCTGTAACCTTAAGAAATAAGATAACTCAATATTTTTCAAATGATTTTCAAGAAGTAGATTTGATTCTGTCACCTGTTTCTCCTAGTAGTCCTCCTAAAATAGGAAAAAACTTGAACGATCCGCTTGCTATGTATTTATCTGATATTTATACAATTGGTTTTAGCTTAGCAGGTTTGCCAACTTTATCAGCACCATTCGGAACTCCAACCGGAATTCAAATTACAGGTGAAAAAGCCAAAGAAGAGCTGATTTTAAACTTTGCTAAATATTTAAAAGAAATAATTAAGTAATGGATATAGAAAAAATAGGAATCGATTTAGAATCTGAAGGCTTAGAAGTAGTTATTGGCTTAGAGACACATATCCGATTAAATACTAAAACTAAACTTTTTTGTACTTGTCCTAATGAAGAAATAGATGCGCCTAACGTTAATATCTGTTCTGTTTGTACTGGACAAATGGGAGTTTTACCAGCTGTAAATAAGGAAGCCATACGCAAGGCTATCTATTTTGGAAAGGCAGTAGAATCGAGTATGAAGAATGAAGTGATTTGTTGGGACAGAAAACATTACGAATATCCTGACCAGCCTAAAAACTTTCAATTAACTCAATTTCAAAAACCCATTATTCCAGATGGGCAAGTAAGATGTTTTCGCGATGACGGAACAACTTTTACAGTAGAATTGGAGCAAGTCCATATAGAAGAGGATGCTGCAAAATTAATGCATGAAAATAACCAAACTTTAGTAGATTTTAATAAATCAGGAGTTCCATTAATTGAAGTTGTTACAAAACCTTGCATTTTTAATATTAAAGATGCAGCAATATATGCTCAATATTTAAAGAGAATTGTTCAAAACATAGGTATTTCAGAGGCTAATTTGGAAAAAGGTGAGTTTAAATCTGATGTTAGTATCTCTTTAAGAAAGAAGGGGACGAATGTTCTAAATCCTCGAACTGAAATAAAAAACCTTAATTCATTCAAGTTTATGATGAATTCTTTGGTTGAAGAAATTTCTAAACAATTGGAATATTTTAAAGAACACAAAAGCCCTAGACCAGAGCAAACTACCGTTTTGTGGAATGAGGATTTAAAGCAAACTAAAGTCATGCGTAAAAAGGAATTTGCGGCAGACTATCGTTTTGTTTTAGAACCTGATATCCCCTTTGTCAATATAAAGAAAGCCATAGAAAGTATCCAAGTAGAGGCTCATTTGTTGCCCTTTTCTATTGAGTCTACTATAATTAAGAGTGGTATTCGTCCTCAGGATGCCAAGTTCTTTACGGCAAATGCTGCTCGTTCAAAAGTGTTTTTAGGTATCAATGAAAAAATTGATGATGTTGCTTTTGTAGCAAAAACCTTATCGAATCATCTGAAACCAGAACACTCTGATAAAATCTCTTTAGATACTTTAGTAGAAATTTTTGCTTTGTTTAAACAACAAAAAATAACAGATTTTTTATTAAAAAATGCTATTAGTGAGCTTGTTGAGAATAAGGATTTTGATTATCATTCTTATTTCAAAAAAAATAGTATTTCGGAAGATACAATTAGAGAAGAGGTTTTAAAAGTCATAACAGAAAATGAGGGGATTGCAACAGAAATCCAAGCAGGAAATATAGGTAAGGCCGGAATACTTGTAGGAAAAATTATCTCAAATTTGGGTAAGGGGGTATCTGGTAAAAGCATTAGGGAATTGATCATAAATCAATTGCTTCCTTCGGACATAACTTCAAATAATCATGCGATGGTTCAAAAATCTGAGCGTGTAAGTAATGGCCTAGACTCCAACGTAAAGGAAGAAAGGGCAACAGAGATTATTATTAAGAATCAATATAGAACACACAAAGTTTCAGAAATTTCAGAAAATAACTTGAATCAGTCAATGACGCTTTCAGGTTGGATTTCAAGTGTTAGGGATCACGGAGAGTTGGTGTTTATTGATTTAAGAGATTCAAGTTATGAAATCTTACAGGTAAGACTAAACAGAAATAACTTTGATAATTTTGATGATTTAGCCAAATTAAAACCAGAATCGGTTATAATCATAACAGGTGAAATTGTCAAAAGGGCGGAAGAAGATTTTAATAAAAGCATTAGAACCGGAGTTTTAGAACTAGAAGCAAAATCACTCGAAGTACTGAACCTATCCAAAACACTACCTTTTGAAATCAAAAAAGCTTATAAAACAAATGAAAATTTACGGTTCAAATACAAATTTTTAGACCACCGAAGCAATGAAAATAGAAAGGTTATTATTAATCGTCATCGGGTTATAAAATTGATTCGTGACATTTTGGATGAAGATGGTTTTATTGAGGTAGAAACACCTATTTTAAATGCTGGAACAGATGAAGGAGCTAGAGAATTCATTGTACCAAGTAGAAAATTTCCAGGATCATTCTATACTTTACCACAGGCTCCACAGCAATTTAAGCAAATGCTAATGGTAGGAGGGTTTGAAAAATATTTTCAAATTGCACGCTGCTTTAGAGACGAAGACTCAAGAGGTGATAGACAACCAGAATTTACACAATTTGATCTTGAAATGGCTTTCGTTAGTATGCAAGACATTATTGATCTTAATACCAAGCTTTTTGTTGATATAGTTAATAAAATTTATGGAAATAAATGGAATTTACTTCCATTTAAAACCTTGTCGTATTATGAGGCGATGAACAAATACGGATGTGATCGACCTGACTTGCGTTTTGGTTTAGAAATGCAAGATATTACTCATATTGTCCGAGAAACTTCTTTTCAAGTTTTTGCTAGCCCAATACAAAAAGGCGGAATTGTTAAATGCATAAAAGTTGAAAAAAAATCTCAAAAAAATGGCAGAATGTCCAAAGGGCAAATTGAAAAATTAACGTCCATTGCTCAAGTGCACGGTTTGGGTGGCTTGGCTTATATTATTGTTAATGAGGAAAATCTCCAATCTCCAATTATCAAATTCCTGGGTGAAAATATAGCAACGAGTATTGTAGAATTCACAAAAGCAACAGTGGGTGACATTGTGTTCTTTTCAGCTGCTGATTATAAAACTGCCAATAAAGCTTTAGACGCAGTACGACAAGAGTTAGGGAAAATGTTGGGCCTCATTAAATCCAATGAATTGCACCCAGTGTGGATTGTCGACTTCCCATTCTTTGAAAAAACAGACGAGGGTAGATGGACTTTTACGCACAATCCTTTTTCAATGCCTAACGTTGAGGATTTGGATAAACATTTGAAAGGTGATAATATTGATGAAATCATCGCACAACAATATGATTTAGTAGTGAATGGTTACGAAATAGGAGGAGGGTCAATTAGAGCGCATAAATCGGAAATATTAGAAGCAACCTATAAAAACATGGGATATGATAAGGAAGAAATGAAAAAAAGTGTTGGACACATGTATGAGGCCTTTCAATATGGAGCACCTCCACATGGAGGAATTGCTTGGGGAATAGATCGTCTAATAATGATATTAGAAAAGAAAAGCTCAATTAGAGAAGTAATGGCATTTCCTAAAACAGGCTCTGGAGAAGATTTACTTTTTGGTAGCCCATGTCCACTTCCAGAAAAAAAACTATTGGATGCGAATATAAAGTCCACAAAAGATTGGAAAGAATAAAGATTGGAAAGAATAGAATAAGGTACTCTGCCAAATCACAGTTAAGGTTCTCAGGAGCCAAAGATTTTGTATTTGTCACTTGACTAATAGACATTTTCCAAAATCAAAAAATAGCTTTATTTTGGTCTTATGAACAAAATCGTCGACGGAATCTATCAGCTTTTTTTTTGTTGAGCAAAATGACTTGAATTGCATTATTTATGTTTCACAAAAATAAAATCAGAAAAAAATGAAAATTTTATAGTAAAATAAAATTTGTCCTATGACATTGACTAACAAATAGATGTGATTTTACTTTTGTTAATGAATTTTTTTTCTTAATTATTTCACTTAATATTGTGTGACAACAAAGGGACGTCCTTGTCGTAATACCATAAATATACATCGTCCTTCCCCCCCTTTTTTGTTCTTAGTACCCACATCACTTCAAGTTTGGAACTCTATAATATAAAAAGTAATGTACTTTAGAATACTACTTAATAATAAGCTGTGCAATTTATTGTTCAGTCTTGCTGTAATATGCGTTTTTACTTCCTGTCAAAAAGATAACAATGGCAGCGGTTCTATGGATCAGGTATTGGAAGATGCGCTCCATGATGCCAGTGAAGGAATGGGAAACAGGCACTTTATCATACCTGATTCAGATGATTATGCCAATATTCCTCAGGACCCTAACAATCCATTAACGGCGGCCAAGGTTAATCTTGGTAAATTGTTGTACCATGAAACTGCAATGGCAGTAAATCCTATAAAAGAAAGTGCTAAAGGCACGTATTCATGTGCTTCTTGCCACCATGCGGTTGCTGGCTTTCAGGCTTGTAAACCACAAGGTATAGGAGAAGGCGGAATTGGATTTGGAACGAATGGAATGGATCGATACAAAGACGAAAATTACGAAATTGAAGAATTAGATATTCAACCATTGAGATCGCCATCTACTTTAAACAGTGCTTTCCAAGAAATTACACTTTGGAATGGGCAGTTTGGTGCCAATGGAATGAACAAAGACACCAAAGATCGCTGGGACATTGAAACGCCAATAAAAGCCAACTACTGGGGTTTTGACGGAGTGGAAACACAAGCGATTGCTGGATTAGCAGTTCACAGGATGGAAGTTGGAGATGAATTTTTTCAAGACAATCCTCAATACATTGAAATGTTCGACCAAGCATTTCCTGACTATACCAGCGACAACAGATATTCATTGATAACTTCAGCTTTGGCAATTGCTGCTTATGAAAGAACTTTACTTTCAAATCAATCACCATTTCAAAAATGGTTGAAAGGCGATTTAAGTGCAATGACTTTAGCGGAAAAAGAAGGGGCTACCTTGTTTTTTGGTAAGGCTCAATGTGGTAGTTGCCACAACGGTCCTGCACTAAACAAAATG
This sequence comes from uncultured Chitinophagales bacterium, assembly GCA_937927195.1. Taxonomy (GTDB): domain Bacteria; phylum Bacteroidota; class Bacteroidia; order Chitinophagales; family UBA2359; genus JAHDGP01. The sequence goes on along the minus strand of CALBCY010000051.1, from coordinate 808 downwards.
GAGTTTCACGCAATTGGAATGAGAGATTTGGATACCGATGGTGTTTTTGATTATGATCCAAATGACAATGCGCATTTAGGTAGAGGTGGCTTTACTGGCAATGAAGAGGATAATTACAAATTCAAAGTTCCCCAATTGTATAACCTGATTGATTCTCCGTTTTACGGGCATGGATCGTCATTTAATTCTGTAAGAGATGTGGTAACTTATAAAAATAATGGAGTTTCTGAAAACCCAAAAGTTGGGCCTACACACCTAGCTGCTGAATTCAAGCCATTGGGCTTGAGCGATGATGAGGTCAATAAAATAACTGCTTTTATCGAAACTGGTTTAAGGGATGATAACTTAAATAGATACATACCTGAAAGCCTTCCTAGTGGAAATTGCTTTCCAAACAATGACCCAGAGTCAAAATCTGATTTGGGCTGCGAATAGCATGAAAACTAATAAAATTTAAAATGAAATTGAGCGTCTGTTTTTTACAAAACAGGCGCTTTTTTTTGCTCCGTTGATTCTTTACTTGATTCAAGTACTTTAGCAGCCCAATCATTGTCCTGACCTATTTCTTTTACTACTTCAATGAAATGAGCTGGAAGATCAAGCATCGCAAAACTAAGGAAATCAAAGGTTTCTTCCTGCTTTGGAAGGTAAGTATTGATGTCAAATATTTTTAGACCATCTTCAGGATTATTCATGATTCGAGGGTTGTTTTGATGGCAATATAATAAAATATTCAATTATTATCTAATCTGAAATATTGATTGATCATTAAAAGGGCTACTGATTGCAATTTTCAGTCTGAATGCTT